>DAOTFQ010000001.1:0-37514 GCA_035446665.1 Candidatus Dojkabacteria bacterium
AGGAACAACTAATTCAGTTATGGCCTATATGGAGGGTGGTAAACCTAATGTAATTCCAAATGCACAGGGAGGGAGATTAACCCCTTCTGTTGTTGCTGAGGATGAGAAAGGAGAGATTTTAGTAGGGACTCCTGCAAAAAACCAAGCTATAACAAATCCAGAGAGTACAATCTACTCTGTTAAGAGATTGATTGGTAGGCCTTGGGACGATCCTGAGGTAAAGAAGGATAAGGAGTTACTTCCTTTTGAGATGAGGAAGTCAGATAGTGGGGGTGTTGAAGTTAAAATGGGCAGTAAGTGGTATACACCTCAAGAAATTTCTGCAAAGATTCTTGCAAAAATGAAGAAAGATGCAGAAGAATTTCTTGGAGAAGAGGTAAAGGAAGCTGTAATTACAGTCCCTGCATACTTTGATGACTCTCAGAGACAGGCGACAAAAGATGCTGGAAAAATTGCGGGTTTGAAGGTTAAAAGAATTGTTAATGAGCCAACGGCTGCAGCATTAGCATATGGAGTAGACAAAGGAAAAGACGAAAAGGTTGCAATCTTTGACTTAGGAGGAGGAACTTTTGATATCTCAATCCTTGAGATAGGAGATGGAGTCTTTGAAGTTCTATCAACCAATGGGGATACCCACTTAGGAGGAGACGATTTCGATCAGGTAATAATAGATTACTTAGCGGATGAGTTTAAGGCAAAAGAGAATTTTGATCTAAGGGAAGATAGAACAGCCCTTCAGAGATTAAGGGAGGCTGCGGAGAAAGCTAAGATAGAGTTATCTACATCAGAAGAGACCGAGATAAACGTTCCTTATATCACTGCTACAGATAAGGGGCCAAAACATTTAAAGGAGAAACTAACAAGAGCAAAGTTAGAGCAACTAACCTCAGATCTAATTGACCAGACAGTTAAGCCTTGTGAAAAGGCTCTTAGAGATGCAGGTCTCAAGAAAGAAGATGTGAACCAAGTTCTTCTAGTTGGGGGTATGACAAGAATGCCGGCCATAATTCAGAAGGTTAAAGAGATCTTTGGAAAAGAACCCAATAAAGGAGTAAACCCCGATGAGATTGTAGGTATTGGAGCAGCTATTCAGGCTGGAGTTCTAGCAGGGGATGTTAAAGATATTACCCTTTTAGATGTAACACCATTGTCCCTAGGTTTAGAGACTTTAGGAGGTGTTATGACAAAACTCATAGACAGGAACACAACAATCCCTGTAGAGAAGAAGCAAATCTTTTCAACGGCTGCAGATAACCAACCGGCAGTAGAGATTCACATTCTTCAAGGAGAAAGAGAAATGGCTCAAGACAATAAAACACTTGGGAGATTTATTTTGGATGGAATCCCACCAGCTCCTAGAGGAGTTCCTCAAATTGAGGTCACATTCTCAATAGATGCAAATGGAATACTTAATGTTAAGGCAGTAGATCTTGCAACCAAGAAAGAGCAGAAGATAACAATTACTGCGTCTACTGGTCTTAAGGAAGAAGAGATAGACGAAATGGTTAAAGAGGCTGAGAAGTATGCAGAAGAAGATAAAAAGAAGCGGGAACGGGCAGAAGTTCGAAATAATGCAGATACTCTTTGTTTTAGTGTTGAGAAATTAATAAAGGAAAACAAAGAGAAGATTGATGAGAAGCAGAAGGAGGAGATGGAGAAGCTTGCAGAAGAATTAAAGAAACTTATAGAAAAGGACGACTTTGACAAGGAAGAGGTAGAGAAGAAGACAGAAGAGCTCTCGGAGAAGATGCAAGAAGTTGGAAAAAAGATGTATGAGCAGGTAAGCAAGGAAGAAACCTCAGAAGCAAAGAAAGAGGAAAAAGGGGAGGGAAAGGAAGATGAGAAGGAGGTTAAAGAAGGGGAAGTAGTAGACGAGGAGTAAGGCTCGAAGATGTTGGGAAAGTCATTGGACTTTCCCAACTTTTGTGGTAGCATTGTTGCTATATATGTTAATTAATCTATCTTTACTGCCTTAGTATGTTACAAGAATCTACCCAGAATCCTAGAGGAGGAATAAATATATCAGCAATACAGAAAATTCTATTCAAAGGGTTGCTATTTTTACTCCCATTAACGATATTTCCATTTCCTTGGGATTGGACAGAGAGAGGCATGTCTCTATTAATACTCTCAGTTTCGACAGTGATTTTGGGTCTAGAGATTATAAAACTTCTCTGGGGAGGTAGTCTTAGTATCTTAAAGAGTTCTATAGATATCGGATTCTTTTTAATATTGTTCTCTTATCTCTTATCAACAATATTCTCAGTAGACATAAATACTAGTCTTTGGGGTATTGATGGTAGGTTGGGAAGCGGAGTAATCGTTTTCATTGCTATCTTATTAGTGAGTATAGCTTCTAGAGGATTTATAAAAGGAGAGAAAGATGTTCGTTCACTTATATTTTTCTTTCTAACAGGTTTCTTTATAAATAACCTGTTAAGTTTATTCTCCTTTTTCGGACTAAATATCTGGGGTTTTCTTCCTGTTTATAAGGATCTGTACCAAGCAGGGTTGCCTCTTTTAAGGTTTGGAAGTGCTCATATTCTTGTCAACTTTATTAGTCTAATTCTCTCCCTCGGGCTAATAGGTGAATATCTAATAGCTCAGAGAGGGAAATTAGAATTCATTCTCTCTATTATTTTTGGAATTCTTTCAGCAATAAATATCTGGGTGTTTTCCATCAATGAAGGTTTGGTGACAGTCTCCATTATCCTGCTTCTACTGATAGGCTTACTGATACCAGTTTTAAAGTTTATAAGAATAGAGAAGGAAACTTCGCGGCAGCTTTTTCTTTTCACTTTAATAACTGTGTTTATAGTAATGATTCCGACAATTTTTCTACAAATTCCGAATGTGAGAGAATCAGTTTTGCCGGAGAATTTGGAGGTTGTCACTGAACTCTCTTTAGGTTTTGACCTTTCTTGGAGGATTTTTGGTTCTATTATTGTTAATAGTTTTGTACAGGGTTTCTTCGGATATGGTCTTGGGACGTATCCAATTGCATATAATAAGTTTAAGCCATTAGATACAAGTATCCTTGTTTTAGGAGATTCCACTTTTCAGTCCGGAGTAAGTGAGGTTCTTACAAAGGTTACTACTGTAGGTTTGTTGTGGTTCTTTGTCTGGCTCTTTGTTGGATTTTTAATAATAAGAGCTTTCATAAAAGATCTTAAGGATGTAAGAGAAATAAATGATAAGGGGGGTGCTTGGAGGTTTCTAATAATAGATATCTCATTGTTAGTATTATTTGTTGCATCTTTCTTCTTCCCCTTCACTATACTGATAACCTTCTTACTTCTAACTCTTGTTTCTATTAGATCAATAATTGGGGAATATCTGCAGAAGTCTCCAGGAGATAAGTTCATACTAAAGTTCTGGGCTGTTAATTTAGATACTGCGTCTAATGCAAACAAATCCTTATACAACTTCAATATCTTTTTAACCGTTATTGTAAGTATCATCTCTGTGTCTTTACTAGGAGTTTGGTTTGCAAGAACAGTATCGAGTGTCCATGTTTTGAGAGCAGAGGCTTATTCAATTAGAGAAAACAGAAAATACCAAGATGATCCAGAGTTCCAACCGACACTTGAGGATAGAGAGGAGTTTATACTGACAATGGATGACTACTATTCTAAGGTTCTCTCTTTGGATGGAAATAATCCTCTTTACAATAGAAAGAAGACCCTTATATTGTTAGAGCAATTGAATATTGTTGCGGAAGCCTATTCCCAAATAGATGAAGAGGATACAGAAAAGAGGGATCAATATCTTCAAGCAGTTATGGCTCTTAAGAGCAATGCTGTAGATTTTGCAAGAAAGGCCACAGATATATCTCCAGCTGTTTACGCTAACTGGTTAACAAGATCTACAGTATATACTGGATTAGTAGGTGCTGGATTTAACGAGCATATCTCCGATGCAACAAACTCTTTAGAAAAAGCTATCACCCTAAATCCTCTTAACTACCAACTTTACTACACGCTTGCCCAGGTTCACATAGTGAAGGGGGATCAAGATACAGCCCTACAGTACTTACTGAGTGTTCTTCAGATTAATCCAAGGCATATTCCTTCTATACTTCTAGTCGCAGACTTAAGTAAAGAAGCGGGAGATTTGGAGACATATGCAGCTTATCTGCAAGCTGCGAAAGTAATTCTTGAGCAAGAAGAGGCTACAGAGTTAGATCTCTATCAGGAGATAGTTACTGCTCTTGAAGAAGTTGATGCTGGGGATGTGGAACTTCCAGAAGATTTAAACCTTGAAGGAGCAGAAGGAGATGAAGGCTTAGAAGAGTCAGGAGAGGGAGATGCAGAGAAAACCTTGGATCCAGATTTAGGAGGTCTTTAAGTAGTAAGGTTTCCCTCTAAACAGGCACAGGGCATTTATTTCAATCTCTCTGTCAATATCTTTTCGAATTCTTGATGAAATTGCTTCCAAAGTTGCTCCCGTTGTTATTACATCATCCAAAATTGTTATACTGGCGTATCCCTCCAGAGAGAAATTTGATCTCAAGGTAAAAACTTCCCCTTTTATCTCTTTCCTCTCATCTCTGTCTCTTAAAGCCTGGTGACCATAGCTGTTTTCTCTTTCTATTAAACTTCCATCAAATGGAAGATTGAAAGCATATGCAACTTTTCTCGCTAACTCGGTCGTTTGGTTAAACCCCCTCTCTCTTAATCTGTTTTTTGCTAAGGGGACATTTGTTAAAATAGTTCCTGTAAGCTTATTATCAAAAGTAGATTTCTTAATAGCCTCGATGAAGATTTCTGACAATGTATCCGAAATACTCTGAATATAATTGTATTTATACTTTTTCAAAAGAATAGAGGAGAGAGAATTATATTCCCAAGCAACGAAGATATGATCAAGAAAGCTCTCTTTTCTCCCTTCTCTACATTCATAGTGTGTCTTGTAATTGGGAGAAATCTTTCTGCACACATAACACTCTGGAAGAGTTCTCTTAAAAAGCTTTTTACAACGATTACAAAGATAGTCCCCCCTCTTTTGACAGATGCTACAGCTCTTAGGGAAAACAGTATCCAGCAAATTAATCATCTCCTATTTTCCCAGGACTAGGTGAAATCTTTCTTAAATTCTTACTATAATAACTCTTGCATTGATAAAAACCTTAGATTAAATTATCATATATCCATACCCAATACTTCTAGATTATGTTAAAAATTCTTAAACAAAAAAACAGTGTCCCCTTTGTAATGCTTCTTCTGTTTTTCACAAAAATCCTCGGATTTTTAAAATTAAGAACAATAGCTCAACTATTCGGAGTCTCTCACGAATTAGATATCTTCTGGGCGGCATTTACAATCCCCGACATGTTATTTATGTTGTTAGTGGCAGGCTCCATAAATGCTGCTATCATACCTACCTTTTCAGAGATATTTAGAAAGGAGGGAAAGGATTCCCTAAACCAATTCTTTAACCATTTAATGGTTATTATCTCTTCTTTGCTTATTTTAATTGCCCTCATCTTATTTGCCTTTACTCCACAGTTAACAACATTATTGATAGAGTCAGAAGCTCTACAGGATTTCCTAAAGTTTGGACAACGAATAGGACCTGAAGATTTTGATCTGTTTGTTTCCTTAACAAGAATTATGATGATATCTCCGATTCTCTTAGGCATTAGTAGTCTAGTTACTGGTTACTTACAGGTTAGAAAGCAATTCTTTGTAACGTCACTTGCTCCACTCTTCTACAATTTAGCGATGATAATAGGTTCTGTGATTTTGGTTGTTGGTTTTGATATGGGGGTCGAGGGGATTGCCATTTCCGCCGTATTAGGTTCCCTCGTACATCTTGTTGTCCAGATACCGAAGTTTAAAAATTATTATGATAGTCGTCTCAGATTTGGTATAACACCTCTGGTTGAGGGATTAAAAAATCATAAAACTATGCAGGCTGTTAGGCTAGCTTTACCAAGGACAATCGCGGTTCTCGGAGAAGAGGTAAATACTCTAGTTAATACTCTAATAAGTTTCTCACTTGCAGCTGGTGCCCTTAGTGCTTACAAGTTTGCTGTAAGCTTACATCTTTTCCCTATCAATATTATTGGAAGTGCTATAGCACAGGTTGCACTACCTAATCTTGCAGAGAGTTGTGATGACGAGAAGAGATATTGTAAAGTTCTAAACAGCTCAATACAAAAAGCCTTGTTCTTGGTATTGCCAATAGTATCTGTTTTGATAGTTCTAAGACTACCCATTGTTCGACTTGCTTATGGAGTAGGAGCATTTGACTGGAGGGCTACTATTTTAACTGCTTGGTGTCTTGTTCTTCTCAGTTTTTCTGTTGTGGGTCAGAGTATAATTCAAATCTTACTAAGAGCATTCTATGCTCTTAAGGAAACATGGTTACCATTGGTAGCTATTACTGTTGGGATTATTGTTAATATGGGATTTGCAGTTCTTCTAACTAACTTTCTAAGTCATTACTATGACTGGAGACCAATTCTTGAACAGATATTTATACAAGTTCGTGATGCAAATGGGGCAGGACTTACCCCTGTCGTTGGTTCCTTCATAAAAGATTCTCTAAGGTGGGCAACCACAAGAGGGACTTCAGATCTTGCTGTCGGTGGCTTATCTCTTAGTCTAAGCATCTCTTCCTTAGTTGAAATGGTCGTTCTATCGCTTCTCTTAAATCTAAAAATAAAAGTTATTACTTGGAAGAAAACAATAGTTCCTTCCTTTAAAAAGGCAGTTAATGCTTCCTTAATGTGTCTGGGAATGTATGTTGTTTTCAAGCTTTTTGACTTCCAATTAGATACCACAAGAACGATCTCCATCGTTATCTTAACTGGAATAACAACGGCGTATGGGTTCCTCTCTTATTTTGTTGGTTGCAAGGTCTTTAGAATCCAGGAAATAACCTTATTAGATGAAATAGTTAAAGATATTAAAGAAAACTTATTTAGAAGAAATAAAAGGAAAGTCGATGTTCAAGAAGGTATTTAAAACTCTCTTATTGTTATTTCTTTTGATCATTCTCGCTCTCACAGTAATAGCATTTGTTTCTTACCGTAGATACTCTAAATGGGAGAAAGAGGAACTATCTAAACCAGGAATAATCTGTACCTCAGACATTACACAGGAGTCTTCTGGGGAGGAAGGTTTGGGAACTGTTATAGAGGACAAAATAAAGAAATTTGCATTGTCAGATACTAAGACAGATTTTGTCGTTTTGACAGAAGATGAGATGCTTTATCTATTGCTAGAAAATTTCACAAATGAAGGGGATGTAAAAGTTGAAGATATCTGTCTAAAACCTTCAAAAGGAATTTGGCAACTATATCTTAAGACCAAATACAAAAAGATATCTCTCCCATGGTTAGTTCTAGATATTGTTAAGGACAATATTGAAACAGCTGAGGTATATGTTAGAGAAGTGCATCTCGGAGATTTAGAATTTCCAGCTTTTCTGGAGTCTTGGGTAAGAGATGATCTCAACAGGGGGATATCTGATGGGATCATAATGCTGAATGAAAACAACTTCCTTGGTAGAAGAATAGATAATATAGAGTTACTTGAGGACAGAGTTATATTCAAAGGGACCAGATAGATTTCCCACAGGTTTTATTCAGCTAAGACTTGAAGAGAGGCAACCCTGTATGATACAATTCTTTGGCAATCGTTAAATTAATCTGCTAAAAATTATGGAGAAAGATATAAAAATACAACCCATAGGAAACAGGGTCTTAGTAAAGCCTGACGAAATAGAGGAGAAAACGTCAGGAGGGTTAGTTCTCCCACCTAGTGCAAGCGAAGAGCAAAGGCCTGAAACAGGGACCGTTGTTAAGCTAGGAAAGGGCAAAATAGATGGCAAAGAAATCTCTTTTGAAGTTTCTGTAGGAGACAGGATCTATTTTAAGAAATATTCTCCGGATGAGATTTTAATAGGTGAAGATAAATACCTCTTATTAAATGAAGAGGATATTCTTGCAATTGTTAAGTAATTAAATTTATTAGCTTACTAAAATGGCAAAATCAATAATATATGGCGAAGAAGCTAGGAAGGCTTTGAAGGCAGGAGTTGACACTATAGCAAATGCGGTAAAAACAACTCTCGGACCAAAGGGAAGAAACATTGCACTAGCAAAAAGTTTCGGATCTCAGGTAGTTACCAAGGACGGAGTTACTGTTGCAAAGGAGATAGAAGACAAAGATCCTTTTAGGAATGTTGGAGTCGAAATGATTAAAGAAGCAGCAAGTCAGGTTAATGATATAGCTGGAGATGGGACTACAACAGTTACTGTATTAGCTCAGGCTATAGCTTCTGCAGGATTTAGAAATGTAGCTGCTGGTGCTAACCCAATCTCTCTTAAGAGAGGTTTGGACTATGGAGTAGAATTAGTTGTAAAGGAACTCAAGAGAGTTTCTAAGAAGATTTCTAATAAGGAAGAGATAGCACAAGTTGCTACAATATCAACTAATAACGATAAGGAGTTAGGAGAGATGATAGGTGAAGTTTTTGATAAAGTCGGTGGAGAGGGAGTAATAACTGTTGAAGAAGCAAAAGGTTTTAAAGATGAGGTTGAATATACTGAAGGTATGGAATTTGATAATGGTTATGTAAGTCCTTACTTTGTCACAAACCCAGAAACTCTAGAAACTGTTATGGAAAATCCATATATATTTGTTACAGACAAAAAACTTTCTAATCTCCAAGATATTCAGGCAATTGCAGAGAAAGTCTTGGGAGCTGCAGACAGGCCTCTTGTAATAATTGCAGACGATATAGAGAACCAAGCATTGGCTACCTTAGTTGTTAACAAATTGAGGGGGACATTAGATGTTGTTGCTGTTAAGGCTCCAGGATTTGGAGACAGGAAGAAGGAGATGCTACAAGATATTTCTATCCTCACAGGGGCAGAGTTTATCTCTGAGGAAGTTGGTAAAACTTTAGATACTGTAGAGATAAGTAATCTTGGATCTGCAAAGAAAGTTATTGTTAACAAAGAGAAAACAATAATTGTGGAAGGAAAAGGTATAAAGAGAGATTTAGATGCAAGAGTTAAGGAGATTAAAGCACAGATAGAGAATACAAGCTCAGATTACGACAAAGAGAAGTTGCAAGAGAGACTTGCAAAATTAGTTGGTGGAGTTGCTGTTATTAAGGTAGGAGCAGCATCTGAGATAGAGTCTAAAGAAAAAAAGATGAGAATAGAAGATGCTATCAATGCAACAAGAGCAGCAATAGAGGAAGGTGTTGTAGTTGGAGGTGGGTTAGCACTTCACAATGCCAAAAGCGTTCTAGAGGAGGTGAAGATGAAGGATGCAGATGAGCAGCTAGGAATAGAAATCCTAAAGAGTATTCTAAGCGAGCCTCTTAAACAAATTGCTGAGAATGCAGGAGAAGATGGTGCAGTTATTGCAGCAAACTGTAAGGGGGAAACAGGATTTAATGCTAAAACAGGAGAGTATGTTAATATGGTTGAAGCTGGAATAATAGATCCTGTTAAAGTTACGAGATTAGCGCTTATAAATGCTGTATCTGTTGGTTCTATGTTGGTAACTACAGAAGCGGTTGTTGCAGATATCCCAGAAGAGAAAGATGACAGTACATCCGCAATGTCAGCTGGTATGGGTGGAATGCAAGGGATGATGTAATCTCTTCTCGTAGATTGAAAATAAAGGGGGGCGTAAGCCTCCCTTTATTTTTTACCAGAGATAATCTCTATCCAGTTCTCTTTGAGCCAAAGATCTGCCCTTTTCTGTTCCTCCAATAGTCCTCTCTCCTCTAGCTCCTTATCTATAATCTTTCCTTGGTGAGGATTCTTAAACCTCTTCTGTAGGGGAGAACTAAAGCCGTGTGCGTAATGACAAAGTTCATGAGCAACTGTTGCTCTTACGACGAACTCTGGGACATTTTCATTCTGAAAATATCTTGTAATTGTTATTACAGTAATACTCTTGTCATCTTGTACCTCGTAATCCTCTCTTCTTTTGTTTAACAATCCCTTAATCCTAGTTTCTTCTGTCGCAAGCTTGATACTTCCTAATTGCCTCCGGGAGTATTTACCATACTTAATCAGAACCAGGTTTCTTCTAGGGATATCACAAAAATGACTCTCCCAGAGTTCATACAACAAATTTTCTAAAAATTCTTCTTTTCTCATTTTCCTGTTTCTTTAAGCATGCTATCATATTCTAATGATTGTACAAAAGGTCAAGGAGAAATTCTTTGCATTAAGGAAAACTCTAGGGTTTATATATTCACGCTATACATTTGCAGCAATAGGGAGAGATCTCCTCTTTGTACTCTCTACTGGGGCGGAGATCTACGGAATTACTGTTCTTGGTAAGTTTATAGACGAAACAGCGAAGATACTTCTGGATTGGGGTGAATTTGATTTGAATTCCTACTTTGGAACTGAATCTTTCTACTATCTTCTAATCTTACTCCTACTTTGGGTTGTATCACAGATATGTACCCAGGGGAGAGAATATCTATACCATGTAATAAATGAGGGTGTATGGAAAGACTCACAGAGAGAGATGTTGGGGAAAGTATCTGCTTCGAACCTTGAGGATGTAGAAAAAGAAGAATTTCAAGATTACTTAGTGTTTGTTCCGTCTTATTCCATAGCTAGAATAACGTCTGCCTATGATAACTTCTCTACAATCCTTAGTAATATAATCAGATTAATAAGTGCTTTTGCTATCCTTTTTGGGACAATGGGCTGGACATCTCTATTGTTACTACTCTTCGTAATCCCAGAGACAATCGCTGTGCATGTAAGAAGGAAGGATCTTAAGGGGTACAGGGATGAGGAGATTGGAAGATTAAAGTTCCTTAATTATATCCAGAACCTAGGTCTAAGTATTCCTAATTTTGCAGAGCTGAGGGTTAATAACATATATTCCTATCTAAGAAGGAAATACAGAGAAGAGTACCAAGAATTTGTTGAAGGTTTGTTAAAGAGGTTGTTCAGCTTTACCAGAGATAAGGCGTCTTTATCAATAATTGGCCAATTTATGAAATACGGTTACATAGTTTACGTTTTATCTGTAGCTGTAGCCAAGAGATTAACAATAGGTTCTTTCAAGGCCCTGTATGACTATGTAGATGTAATTTACAGCAGCACCTTCAGGGTTATAAATACTCTCTCTTTAATGTCTAATAACCTTGAATATGTAGATGAGTATTTCAAGTTAGTCGAATACAAGGGTTTTGGAGATTATGAACATGGGGATGTTAAATTAAGGGGGGGGACTCCCTCTCTAGAGTTTAAGAACCTAAGTTTCGAATATCCCGACGATCCAGAGACTAAGGTTTTAAAGAATTTAAATATTAAGATAGAGCCTGGAGAGAAAGTTGCCTTTTTTGGTGGAGATGGTTCTGGAAAGACTACCACTGTGAAAATACTAACTGGTTTGTACAGGGTTAAAGAGAATCAATACCTAATAGATGGTCATGGAATACAAGATTTAGACAGGAATCAATTAAAGCAAAAACTTTCTGTTATGTTCCAAGATTTCATTCATTACCACTTTAGTCTAATAGAGAATGTTGTTATTTCTGGACAAAGGAAGAATGTCAATAAAGATCTTTATGAAGAAGTAATTAAAATTACTGGGGTTAAGGAGTTTAAAAAGGAGATCAAAGTTATGGATAAGAGTGTTCTCGGAAAGACATTTCCTTCAGGAAAAGAACTCTCTCCTGGATATTGGCAGAGACTTTCTATAGCCAGAACTCTCTATAGAAACAAGAATGTGTTTATTATGGATGAACCCTTTACCTTTATAGATGACATGTCCGCCAGAGAGATCCTCAGAGGAATCTTTGAATTTCTCGGGGAGGAAAGATCTATGATTTATATAACCAGAAGTGTAAGTCTTTTGAAAAACTTTGACCGTATATATTACTTTGACAAAGGCAGGGTTGTGGAGTCTGGATCGTGGGATGAGCTTATGAAGAAAAAGGGTAAGCTTTACACAGAGATTAAGAACAAGGATGGGAAGTAGTTAAAGGGGCTAAATCTGTAGTTTTCCCCAATATAATGATAAAATGCGAGGTATAAATGAAGATATTAGATGGAAAACGCACATCTCAGAAAATACTAGATGATATCTCCTCCAAAGTTGAGAGGATTGTTTTGGATGGAAAAAGAACTCCCAGATTGGACCTAATTTTAGTTGGGGAGGACTTTGCAAGTATTAAATATGTTCAAATTAAGGAGCAAAGGGCTCGGGAATTAGGTATAGATTGTCAAACACATCATTTGGGGCAAGATTCTACAACTGAGGATGTCGTGAATCTTATTAAAACGTTGAATGCTTTTGATGAAGTAGATGGCTTTATGGTGCAATTACCTCTTCCAGTGAATATAGATACAAACACTGTATTGGAGAGTATAGAACCAAGAAAGGATGTGGATGGATTAACATCTGTTAATCTAGGAAGGCTTTTTCAAAATGACCCAAAGGCTATTCCTCCGGCAACTCCTTTAGGAATAGTAAGGCTTTTAGAGGAGTATGGTATTGAGGTCTCTGGGAAGAAGTCTGTTATATTAGGTGCTAGTAATATTGTTGGAGTGCCTTTGTCTGCGATGTTATTGAGAAGAGATTCTACTGTGACCATATGTAATTCAAGTACAGTTAATATTCAGGAAGTTGCAAAGACAGCAGATATTTTAATATCTGCAACGGGTGTTCCACTTCTTGTTAAGTCAGAATTTCTTAAAGAAGGAGCTGTTGTTATTGATGTAGGCTCAAATAAGCACCCAGAGACTGGTAAACTGGTCGGTGATGTAGATTGGGAAGATGTTCAAGGGATTCCTTCATATATAACTCCAGTCCCTGGTGGTGTTGGACCAATGACGGTCGCTTCTTTAATGTTAAATTTAATGGACTGCTATGAACAAAATGAAAGATAAGAAGGTACTAGAATATTTGAATAAGGAAAAGAAGAGACAAATGGAGGGTCTAGAGCTAATAGCTTCAGAGAACTATGTTTCTGAGGATGTCCTTGCATGTACGGGCTCTATTCTCACAAATAAATATTCTGAGGGTTATGCTGGGAAGAGATATTACAAAGGAAATCAGTATGTAGATGAAATAGAGAAATTGGCCATAGAGAGAGCCAAGGATCTTTTTGGTGCAGAACATGTAAATATTCAACCATACTCAGGATCTCCAGCAAATCTAGCTGTTCATTTTGCACTCTTGGAACCAGGGGATCGAACCTTAGGAATGTCTTTAGATGCAGGTGGTCATTTAACCCATGGATTTAAGGTTTCTATCTCTGGTAAATATTACAACTCTGTAAGTTATGGAGTAGATGATAACGGCTACATAGATTACGACGAAGTAAGAAAGTTGGCAAAAGAACATAAGCCAAAGCTGATATGGTCAGGATTCTCAGCATATTCTAGAATAATAGATTGGTCTAAATTTAGAAAAATAGCAGATGAAGTTGGAGCATTTCTCGTTGCAGATATAGCCCATGTGGCTGGCTTAGTTGCTGCAGGGGAGTATCCATCTCCAATAGGGATTGCAGATGTAGTAACTACGACCACACATAAGACTCTAAGAGGCCCGAGGGGGGCGATGATCATGTGCAAGGAGGAACTAGGGGAGAAGATAGATAAAGCCGTCTTCCCAGGCCTACAGGGAGGTCCTCACAACCATATAACAGCTGCCATAGCAGTTGCTCTCAAAGAAGCATCAACGAATGAATTTAGGGAGTATTCCAAACAGGTTATTAAGAATGCCAAAGTTCTCTCAGAGGAACTGACGAAAAGAGGTTACAAAATTGTCTCTGGAGGAACGGATAACCATCTTTTCTTAGTAGATTTAATCAACTCAGATGGTTTGGGAGATCTCGGAGGAGAGGAAGCTTCTACTCTGTTAGAGGATGCAAACATTACATTAAATAAGAATGCTATCCCAAATGATCCTAGGAAACCATGGGACCCCTCAGGCGTTAGAATCGGAACTCCCGCCTTAACAACTAGAGGGATGAAGGAGAAGGAAATGGAAAAGGTTGCAGGATATATAGATACTGTCTTAAAGAACAGAGAGGACGAATCTGTAATTGAGAAAACAAAGGAAGAGGTAAAAGAGTTTGCTTCCAAATTCCCGATTCCAGGGATCAAGGAATAAACCTTTAGGATTGTAAGACCTTTGAGTAAATAAAAATTAATTTTTTAAAAACAATGGATGAAATTAAGTTTTAGAAAAGATTTACATATTGCCACCTTAAGATCTGAAGCCCAATGGAATAAATTCAAAGTACAGACCCTTCTTCAAAATACAGAAAGGAAACAACCCTCTGTTAATGCCTATTTGGGAGCAAGATACAGTAGGTCGGCCGATTCCATCCTAGATATTGCCTCTGAGATTATGAGGAAAAATACAGATGCTGCAGAGAGACTAGAGAAGATCTTTGCAGGATATGGCCATAAATCTGTTGGAGATATGGCAGATCTATTTGTTTGTTTAGAGAACGTCCCAATATATCTAGAAACCAAGATGTTCTATTCTTGTCCAGTAATATCTGGGCAAGGGAGATCCACAAGATACCAGAACTTTCAAGATCCTAACTTTGTTAAGATCCCGAATGAAGTTTGCAAAAATCGTGAAGTTAGCAGGGAGTATGAGCGAATAATCCTAAAGCAAATGAAGGATTACAGGGAGATGCTGGGTCCAACAAGGGAAGCCCTTAAGAAGCATTTCAGAATCAACGAAGAGAGTAATCAAGAGGTTCTAGCCCTAAAGGCAAGAGTATTTGACACTACTAGATACTTTCTCCCTTACGGGCTAAGTACGAGTACTGCCTATTTAATGTCTGCGAGAAGTTGGTCTGATACTATTAGCTTCATGTGTGCAAGTGATACTGTTGTAGAAAATGAGGTTGCAAGTATGCTTCTTAATCTTCTAGGAGAATCTAAACTGGATGCTAGAGGTTATATTAGGGAGGCAGACGGACTAATTAGGCACACTGATGCTAATTGTTGCAGAAAAAATTCAACAGATAAAATTCTAGATTATATGAGAGAGAGTTTCTCCTCAGAGCAAAAGAGGGAGATTCCTGAAAGTGAAAGCTATTCTGTAAAGGTATCCTATTCTCCTGATTGTATGGAGTCTTTAGTCTCTCACTACGAGTACTTAATAAACCCATTAGGTTCTAGGGAAGAGTTCGAATTCTCAGAGGAGGATCAAGAGAAGTTTGGAGAGATAATATTCGAATTGCATGACCACCATAACCAACTTGGGAATATTGGCCAATCTGGAGCAATAAAGATTGAGGGATTTGCTACCTTGGGGACACTGAAAGACCTTAATAGACATAGGAGTCTTGAGAGATTCATCCCCTTGTTACATGACCAGGTTGATATGGACAAAGAATTAGACAGGAGGAGTGATCAATGTTTCTATCTTTGTAATTACTTGGATATAGGGTCTCTCTCAAAAGTTAAGAAAGAATATATAAAGAGATTGTCTGACACCTATGATATGATAAAGGGTTGGAGGGAAATGGCAAAGCAACACCTTTCCAAAGAGGTTTGTGATGAGTTCACAAAATATCTATTACCACATGCCCATGCGACTAAGTACATCTTTTATGGGTCGTTTGATGATTTGCAATATCTGATAAACTTAAGAAGTAGAAATGGGGGACATATCTCTTATAGGGTTTTGGTTTATGAATGGCTAAGGAATCTGAGTTATATAGATCCTATCTGGAGACCATTATTGAGAAAGATTATAGAGCCGAGGGTAGATGATAAGCATCAGTTTGTAGATAGAGGTTAGGGGTGTAGGGGGAACTCAATTTGAAATTTCTATTTTTATAAAAGGTTTTATAAGAGTAAATTAAAATTTTATACAGGAGATATGATTCTTTCAGATAAAACAATAAAGGCTAAAATAAAGAGTGGAGAGATAGTAATAGAGCCTTTCTCAGATGAGTTTCTACAACCTGCTACCTATGATTTGCATCTGGACAATTTTTTCCTTACTTTTAATAAGGAGAATATAGGAATTATAGATGTTAAAGAAAAGC
This sequence comes from Candidatus Dojkabacteria bacterium, assembly GCA_035446665.1. Classification (GTDB taxonomy): domain Bacteria; phylum Patescibacteriota; class Dojkabacteria; order SC72; family SC72; genus UBA2177. The sequence goes on from DAOTFQ010000001.1 coordinate 16,024, forward strand.
CCAAGAATCTTATGAGGGAGATTGAGGTTGATGAAAAAGAGGGATTTATTATTCATCCTAATGAGTTTGTTTTAGCAAACGTTAAGGAAATTACAGGAGTAGACTCTAAGCATGTTGGTCGTTTAGAAGGGAAGAGCTCGTTGGGGAGGTTGGGGCTAATAGTTCATGCTACTGCAGGGTTCCTAGATCCTGGGAACAAATTAAGGTTAACTCTTGAATTAGCAAATGTTTCTCCCATCCCAATAAAGATATATCCTGGGATGAAGATTGCACAGATAGCTTTTGAGACTCTGGACAAGGATTGTGAGAGACCATATGGAAGCAAGGATCTTAATAGTAAATACCTAGGAGATCTTCGAGTTAAGGGTAGTGAAGTATGGAGGAATTTTAAGTAATCCCTCCACTAATTTTCATATTACATGGTTGGTGGTATAGGAGGCATTTCCTCTGGAGTATTATCTGTACTTGGGTTTTGTTGTAATGTTATAGGTGGCATCTGTGGCTGCGATTCTGGTTGTATAGGTTGTTGTGGAGTCGTTGTTGTTCCCATTGGAGGCTGTTGTGTAGGTATGACTCCTCCATTTATTTGATTTATATATCCATTAACATTTTCTTGTAAATCTTGAGTAGTATCAGGTTGTTGCGTAGGGTTAGCTACCTCGCTTTCTGGTGCAGAGGTTATAGGGTTAAAGTCTTGTGTAGGAGGTGTCTGTGGAGCCTCAGGCATAATGTTCTCGGGTCCTTCCTGTTGTTGTGGAACAGAAAAACCTGTGGAGAAAGGAACTTCCTGGTTAGGCTGTGAAGCCTCAGGTGTCTCCTCTGGAGCATTATCTCCCATAGCTGTTGGAACAAAAGATTCCCTCTGAAGAATTTCTTGTAAATCTTCTTCTTGAGAAGCACTCGAAATTGTTGGAGTACTCTGTTGTGGAGGTGTATATGTAGGTTGTGCTTGGGGCATCTGTGGTGTATTTTGACTCATAGGGATAGGTTCTGGTGCACTCTCCGGATTATTAACCATCTCTTTAAGGGATCTTTCACTTTGTTGCTCTACTCCCATTACCGGAGCCATTTCTTCTTGCTCTCCTTTTTTGTCTTTTTTCACCTTGGGTTCCTTTGGACCTTTGTTTTTCCCAAGTAAGATTACGACTATACTAATAAGCAATATTACTGAACCAGCAATTAGGATATAAGGTAAGTATTCAGTTATGTTACTTAATAAGTTTCCTTCTGTAGTTGTAGTGGAGTCTTCTGTTGTTACCATAAGATCTTCGTTGGTTGTTGGGGTCTCTGTTGTTGTTGGTAGCTCCTCCCCTGTTGTTGTGACATCGTCAGTTGTAGAACCAGCACTTGTTTGTTCGAGGTTGACTGCTTGTCCTAAAGTAAGTGTATCAAGATCTAATTCGTCAGACTCTACTACCTCAAAAGTTACAGGAGTGTCTCCAGCGGAAGTAAAGCTGATATTTGCGAGGACCCCATCTAGTGCTGTTGCAGAATCAAGTGTACATGTTATGACTATGGTGTTTTGGCTATCTTGAGACTCTGTATAAGCTAATTCCGAGCATGTGACATCTCCTTCGGTGACATCTGTTATTTCAACACCCTCCGAGTAGCTTATTGGAAGGGAAACACTCTCTAGAGTGTCTGTCTCAGTATCTATATCAATGGCTACAGAACCGGTGTCAGCTTCTCTCAAGGCTATATTCACAGCAGCATATGTTGCAAGTGGGAACATAAAGACTCCAGAGGCAATGAAAAGGGCAAATAATTTTTTCATAATAAAGGCAGTTTATATTATTTCTCTTAAGGTTATCATGCAAAGTTTCTAATATCAATAGTTGAAGGTAAAAGTTTGACTTAATCTTCTTATGAAGATACACTTTATAAGTATATTAAACCTGTCTAAATATGGAATATTCTAATAATTATAATCCAGCAAATACCACTGTTGTTAATGATGCTCTTGGGGAGAGTCTAAGAGAAGTTCAAGCACTTGAGGAAAAGTTATCATCTGTGAGTCTTCCAGAGAGATTGAAAGAAGAAGCAATGATGAGTGTATCAAGACTTAAGCGAATGTTTAAGTTGGGAGGATATAGTGCAGAGTTTGAAACTGTAAGTAAATATATAGATTGGATAACAAGAATCCCTTGGGGGTTAACAAGTGAAGATAACCTCGATATCCATAGGGCCAGGAAGATTATGGATGAGACTCACCATGGTATGGACACTATTAAGGATCTGATCCTTGATTACATTGCAACTATGCAACTACAAAGTTCTGGTGGTGTAGAAAGGCTAAGAAAGGATATTATCCCCTCACAAGTGTATTACCAGAATAATATTTCTCAAGGGTTTCAGAATAAACCAATGGAGAATGATGTCCAAGTTGGTGTGTTAAGGAGTTCTTCCGCGAATGCTCCAGTATTCCTCTTCTTAGGTCTTCAGGGTGTAGGGAAAACTTCTATTGCAAAATCTATAGCTCAGTCCATAGGAAGGGAGTTTTCTCGTATATCTTTAGGAGCTATTGGAGATGTTAGAACTTTAAGAGGAGCACCTAGATATTCCCCAGATGCTGAGCCAGGTCAAATAATTAAATCTCTGGTTAGGTGTGGAACTATGAATCCGGTTATTCTTTTAGATGAGATAGAAAAGGCGAGTGGTAACAAAGGACTTCTTAGTGATATTATGGCTGTTCTGCTTGAGATATTAGATCCTGAACAGAATTCTACATTCGTAGATCATTATATTGACTATCCAGTAGATCTCTCCAAGGTCTTTTTCATATGTACAGCAAATAATTTAGGTGGTCTTTCTGCAGCACTACTAGATCGTGTAGAAGTTATTCGCTTTACTAGTTATTCTGATCAAGAGAAGGAAGTGATTGGGAAGGAATATATTTTACCAAAAGTGCTAAAGAATCTTAATATCTCTCCAGAATATATAAAGATAGAGGAGGAGGTGTGGCCTTTAATAATTAGACCTGTGGGATTTGATGCAGGTATCAGACAATTAGAAAGAAATATTACAACCATTGTAAGGAGTGCAGCAAGGATGATTGTTGAAGGGAAACCTTTGCCTATTGTTATAAATAGTTCAAACCTAACTGATTACGTCCTTGCAGATCAAGGACCACTTAGTTAGTTGTCGTAGAGAATTATATTCCTCTAAATGGATTTGAAAGTCTAAGAGAGGAGACTGCCTTTCTTATCTTTGGACTCCCCCTTCCCTTTGGAATGCTCGGTCTGTTTTGTTGTTTCTCCTCAGCTTTTGATAGCAGAGAGAGGTCCATTCCTTGTTGAATTGGATCTATCTTTTTAGGATTAACGCCCTCTGTTACAAGGTAGTTGGAGACCTCAAAATCTCCACCGTTGTTTGTATTAGAGTTGCTCATTCTTATCCTCTGGATAACTTTCAATTAATCCCTGCGGAGTTAAATGTGTTTTACCTTTCTGAATATCTTCACGAGATTGGACTGCCTGGCCGGAGATGGTATTGCTTTTAATCCTATCTAAGACACTTTTCTCTTTTTCCAATTTGTCCGGATTTAGCTGCTCTTCTTGTTCTCTTAGTTTTTTTTCTATCTCCTTCTGGTATTCTGTCCTCTCCATCTGTATGGTGTCTCTCTGTTCCTGAGTTCTCTGCACAGCTTCTTCAATTATTTCTTCTTGTCTGGACATCCCCTTCCTGTCCTTCATAGTTCTCTGTTCTGTTGGAGGTTCATATATTTCAGACAACTCTTCTAGTGTTCTAGTATCTGTTTGACCTTCCCTTTCTCTAAGTTTTTCTAGGTCTCGAGGGTCAGAGGTTATTAATTCATGTTCAGATAAACTAGATAAGACTTGGATTCCCACATGATTGGAACCTGCAAAGAACAATCCCTGTCCTTGATCGCAGTTAAGTAGGAAGTTCTTCTCTCCGTCAGAGAGGTTAAAGACCTGTTGCAGTTTCTCCACTGCTGTTGGGCTTTGCATCATTAGCATCTGTATGGAAGAGTTTGAGATTATTGCTTTACCCATATCATTGTTTAAGAAGTCTGCAACGTCTTGGGTGATTGTTGATAGCCCAAGGTAATATTTTCTTGCTCTTTTTGCAATCGAATACATAAACTTAGCAGAGTCTTCAGATTGCATCATGTACCAAGCCTCGTCCACTATCAATAATCTTCTCTTTCTTTCCTTTCTAATCTTGGTCCATATGAAGTCCAGCATGAGATACATAGCAAGAGGTTTTAACTCTTCCTGTAGGTCTCTAACACTAAAGACTGTAAAAGGATTGTTTATCTCAAAGTTACTAGCTTCGTTGAAAACCCCAGCACCACTTCCAATGATATATTTCTCCAACCTTCTTGCGAGACCATGAGCCTCTGTTTCTGCCATTCCCTTTAAGACCTTGTATAAATCTTCTAGAAGGGGAGGAGTTTTGGTTTGTGTGTTAGGGTCAAATGTTATTCCTTTCTCACGATAGGTGAGTATAAGTGCTCGATCTAGAATAGAGGCCTCTATGTTAGAAAGTTGGCCGAGCATAACCTTAAAGAATCCCTGTAAAGCCAGGAGTTTCATTCTTAGTTCATCATCCCCCTCATCTTTTACTCCTGAAAGTTCGAATGGATTCATTTTGTTACCTTTATCTTGGGAGAATGAGATATATGCTCCATTAACAGCTTTTGCTAAGTCTTCATATTCTCGTTCTGGGTCAATGATAAGAATCTCTGTCCCAAGCATTAGGCTTCTTACAGCTTCCAGTTTGACGAAATAACTCTTACCAGCTCCAGACTTTGCAAATATAACTGCATTAGCATTCTCCAAATCGAAACGGTCAAAGATTACCAAACTTCTATTATGGAGATTTAGCCCATACATAATTCCATGATCCATGGTAAGTTCAGAAGTTACGAATGGGAATGTGGTTGCCAGAGAGGTAGTATCCATATTTCTAGTTATGTACATACTGTCTAGCCCAAGTGGTTGTGAACTTATGAATCCTTGCTCCTGTTGTAAGGTCGCAGGTTTTGCGGTTACATTTATAGCGGCTAGAGTTGAGGTGACATTTCTAGAAATCTTCTCAAGAGTATCTTTGTCTCGAGCATAGAGGGTTATGTACATAGAGAAGTGGAAGAACTTTTCTGTTCCTTCTGCAATAGAATCTTGTAGTTGTTGAGCGTCTGCTAGAGCAACCTTTAGTGAAGGATCTACAACTTTTCTATCCTCCATCTGTGAATAGAGAGAAGCCTCCATTTCTCCAATTTTCTTTTTAAGTTTTTCTAAAATAGTTTTATTATCTACGGGATAGTAGAAGGTACTGATTCTTAAGGAGTGTTCAAAATTAATTATTGGGGAGAGCCAATTAGGTCCAACAAATCTAGGGTAACCACTCACAAATAATGTCTTGAAGAAGTAGTCTCCTATCTGTAAGTGATTAAAATCTATTTCCAGATCTATTGGGGCAACTATGTCTTGTATGGACATATCGGATGGGATTAATTCTCTTACACTATGTGGGTCATTGTCCACGTAGTTGCTTTCCTCAAAATCCTCATCTTTGTTCTCTTCTTCTTCCGGTTTTTCTTCTGGTTCATTTTTATTTGATTTCCCAAGCAACTCAGTGAGGTTATCCATAACTTTTGTGATAATATTCCCCCCTTTCTTCTTTTTCTCTTCCTCTTCTAAAACCTTGGTATCATTGTATCTGATTTTATCTTCTTTGGTCTCCTCTTTTACTTCCTCTTTAAGTTTTGAAACCTCTTGTTGGAATGTGACATACTTCTCTCCAGTTGTCTTAAACTGTTCGGAGTGTTGTTCCAACTTTTGAGTGGTTTTGGTCTCAAATGATTTGTTATAGTTGTTTTGTATCTCATCCATTATTCTTCTTCATCAGGGTTATATATTGTATAGAATTCTGATAATAACTCCTTAGTTGTCAACTGGTGGCCGAAAAGACCCATTCTACTAAGTTGTTTAAGGATGTGATCTCTTTTAGGGAACAGAAATATCTTTGCTTTCTCTAACAATTGATCCATTTTCATTTGGCTCATTCTCTCTTGCTCCTCTTTGTTTTTCTTTGAATCTAAGATATTGGCTCCTGGTATAGGTGCTCCTGGGCTGTAAGGAACGACTATGAAGAAGTTCTTGTCGAGGACATCATTTTGGATAATTAATTTCTGAACGAAGTTTGTGTATATATTCAACTGCTTTTTGAGGCCTTCACTCATCTGTCTCTGGTCCATAGTAGTTTTTAAGTAGTCTATGTAGTTTGATATATCTATTCTTTTTGTTCTAATGAGAATCTGTATTCTAAAATTGAGAGAGTTTAGGAGTCCAGCAAAGGCATATATCTTATTGTCTTGTTCATACTCTGCAAGGAGGTCAAAGTTGATAGAAGATGTTTGTATAACCATTGCCACACCGCCTTGTGTAGTTATTATTAAATCATCTTGGATATCTTTTATCCCGAGGTGATCTTGTGTTGATGCTGTTGCTCTTGCTCTCGCTTTTTTATCCACCCTATACAGTACTAATTTTAATTGGCAACTTATTTTTCTTATTTGTCACTTCTAGCTGAACCTTCGGGAATTCATATGTAGGATGTTGAAATTCTAGCATATATATCCCAGGTTCCCATAATTTGTTTGTTAGGAAATAACCACTTTCTCCAGTTTTGTTTGCATAAAGGATTTTACCATCTGAAGACTTTAAATATACAATGACATTTGGAACTGGTTTCGAATCCTTAGTTGATAACCAAAAATTTATATTTCCAGGTAATTTGTCTGTACTTGCTATATTGAATTGGTACTTAGATATATTCTCTTCTGTAATTATGAGGATGTTAGAAGAGGGTAGAACTGCAGTAAGTTGTGGATCTACATTAAGTTCCTCATCTAGCATATCCCTAGGGTCATTATCTTCAATCTCAACTGCATCCTTCCTTGTGGGAAGACTCTCCCCGATAATTTTCTTCTTTTTAGTTTTAATATCTTTGGGAATTAATTTACCCTCTTCATCTGGTTTAAGCTCTGGTTTGGCTCCTTTTTCTTTTAGTTCCTTATTTAACCAGACTCTCTGTGTAGGGTTCGTTATAGCTGTGATGTAATTTTTTATGAAGACGTCTGCATCCTGCTCGTTTATTGGAACAAGACCAAGGAAAGCCCCTAGTCCAGATGACACAACAAAAATAGGAATTCCAAGTATAGGAGGGATGATGTCTGACACTACTAGGTATATCATGATACCTCCAATACCGAATCCTATTGCTAGGTAAGCAAATTCCTTGAGAGTAAACTTTGTAAAGAGTTTAAACTCAACGTCCAGTATATTTTGCGGAATTGCATGTTGTCTCATATGTAGGCAGATTTTACTATTTTTTCTATATAAAGTTTACCAGAATATTGAATATACTTACAATGTTGGGTGTTTTTAAATTCTAATCTAAAGACTTTATTGCAATGGTTAGGTTTTAGAAGTGGTATCATAATGGTTGTATGGCAATCAGATACGAAAAATTTGAAGAACTTCTTAAATTTAGAAAAGCAATGGGATTAAGTCTCTCCAGAGAGAGGATTAAATATATCTGGGGGAGGCGGTTTCTTAGAGAAGTGGATGAACTAGAAATAAATGGGAGTGGGTACGATTTTCCTGTTAATAAAAATAGCAAAGATTTAGGGAAGGAGTCTTTAGAGAAGTTAGAAATAGCGAAAGGGGAACTCTCTAAGCTCAAGGTATTTAATTGGGTTAGGTTTGTGGGCGTGTCTGGTTCTGTTGCAGCTGGCTTTGCAAAGGAGAGTGACGATATCGATATTTTTGTAGTAGTTAGGAATGGGACCATGTGGCTTTACAGGGGGATTATTGTGTTCAGAAATATCTTTCATAACAAGATTCGAGCAAAAAGACATAAGGATGTAAGGGATAAGTTATGTGTAAATTTAATCTGTGAGGAGCGTGGCCTAGAATTCCCAAATGACATTTTTAATATGCATGAACTACTCTTCCTAATCCCTATATATAATGAAAAGTACAAGAGGTATGTTCTCTCCATGAATCCCTGGTTAGAAAGTGATTTCTGTGTTAAGAAGGAATTGCTTAGGTCAAGAACGGTACCCAAGAAAAAGGTTTTCTTTGTGCTTAGATTTTTTAACTTTCTTGCCTTTGTTGGACAGTTAATCTTTATGTTTATCTCTGGGCATAATCCCGAAACCAAGAGGCTAGTCGAGAACTATAGAAAAGGGAGGATAGAATTTTTTGAATACGAATTTCGAGTAGAGAAGTTGAAGGGATATCTCAATGAATAGCTACTCAAAGGAGTTTAGATTTATTAGTTGTGCTTTCTCTAAGACCTCCTTAGGGAGTCTTTTGTAATCAACTATTGTTATGAAGGTTTGTTGTTTAGCAAGAAAGTCTTTGTCAAAAACCTTTCTGGTGTTCTCTCTGTCCAACTCTGAGGAAATATCGTCTAGCAAAAGTAGGGGGTAGAAGCCTAATTTCTTTGCTACTAGTTCCTGCTTATTAAATAGTAGTTGCCCAATGGATAGTCTTTTCTCGCCTCTTGAACCGAACTTTTTAATATCCATTCCGTTTATCAGATTCCAATCATCTCTGTGTGGTCCAATGTTTGTGTATCCTGTTGCAATATCTCTTTTTTTAGATGCTTCTATTTTCTCCTCTAGAGGAGTTTCTTCATTTGATTTTATATATTCGATTCGGATATTGTTTGAGGAGAGTTCGTTACATAACTCAACTCTTTTTTCTTGTATCTCCTCTGCGAGTTTTGTGAACTTTTCTGTCCAAAAATTCAGTTGAGTGTCATTTCTTGCTACAATTCCTTTCTCGTAAAAATCTTTTGAAAGTTTTTTGAGGTAGGCATTTCTTTGCCTTAATGTCTTTTTAAAGGTTTTGAGAGTGTCAGAGTAATCATAATTTATTAAAGAGATTGTCTCATCTAAGAAATCTCTTCTCTTACTCGGAGAAATCATTAATATCTCTATTTGTTCGGGATTGAAAATTGTGGATGCAGTTTCTTCAAAGAATTTTTTGGGCGTGGTCTTTTTTGAATCTATTTGGAATATTCGTCTACCATTATTTTTGAAAAAGGAGAATGTCTTCTCATCTATGGTTATTTCTATGCGAGTATATTTTTTTTCATCTTCCTGATCTGTGGAGATGTACTCATCTGAGGAGGCCCATGGAGAGGAACCATTTGTTATCAACATAATGGATTCTAGGATTGTGCTTTTACCCTGTGCGTTGTCACCGTATAGTACTACAATATTCTTCTCTATGGGAATTTCTATCTCGCTAAATTTCCTAAAATTTGAGAGTTTTATATTTTTAATAATCATTATGTTTTCAGAATTGCTAAAAATGCTTCTTGTGGTATTGTTACCTGACCAATTTCTTTTAATCTTTTCTTTCCTTTCTTCTGTTTCTCCAGGAGCTTCTTTTTCCTAGAGTAGTCTCCACCATACAATTTCTCTGTGACATTTTTTCTGTATCCTCGGATATCTTCTCTTGCAATTATCTTTGCTCCTATTGCGGCTTGTAGTGGGATAGGGAACTGTTGCTTAGGAATTACTTTTTTCATCTCTTTTAAGAGAGTAGTGGCTTTTAATCTGGCATTTTCTCTAACTTCTAAGAAACTGAGGGCTTCTATCTTTTCGTGATTTACTAATATTGAAACTTTTACAATATCTGCAGGGAAGAAGTCAATCATCTCATACTCCATAGAAGCGTATCCACTAGTTATATTCTTCATAAGGTCAAAGAAGTTAGAGATGAGAGATGCTAGGGGCATATCATATTCTAGGGCTATATATTGTTCTTTTAAATTAATATTTTTCTCCGCAGAAAGGTATCTAGTATTTACATACTCGCCTCTCTTTAATTGGCACAACTTCATAAGGTCTCCGAGATATTTTTCTGGAGTCATAATTACTGTTCTTACCCAAGGCTCTCTTATTTCCGCTATCTCCGAAGGGTCAGGGAGTTCATCTGGAGTTTGTATCTCTAGTTCTGTTCCATCTGTTTTTGTAACTCTATATTCTACTGTAGGAGCTGTTACTACTAGGTTTACATCATATTCTCTCTCTAATCTCTCTTGGATTATTTCCATATGTAGGAGTCCTAGAAAACCACATCTGAAACCAGAGCCAAGTAGAGAGGATCTCTGCTCCGTAAAGGATATGGAGGAGTCATTTAAAGAGAGTTTTTTGAGGGCAATTTTAAGATTTTCATATTCCTCTGGGTCTGTAGGGAAGAAGGTCGCAAACATATTTGGTTTTGGAATTTTATATCCTGAAAGTGGCTCAACTCCTTTTTTGTCTGATACAGTATCTCCGACAGTAAAGTAACTAATATCCTTAAGTCCAGTAGCTATGTAACCGACTTCTCCAGTTTCCAGTATGTTTGTTTCTAGAAGATTGGGATTGAAAACCCCAATTTCTGTTGGTTTAAATGATTCTTCTCTCTGTATCATGTGTAGCTCTTGAGGTTTTCCTGGGATATGTTGTATCTTCCCATCAAAGACTCTAACTGCAATTACTACTCCTCTGTGTTCGTCATAGAAGGAATCAAAGACCAATGCTTTTAGAGGTTTCTTGGGGTCTCCTTTTGGAGGAGGAGATTTCTCCACGATTTCATCTAGTAATCTGTCTACGTTCTCTCCTGTCTTTGCAGAGACTTTTATGATTTCTTCCTTTTTAAATCGTAGTAAGCTTTCAATCTCTTCTTCTCTTTCTGTTATGTCTAGGTCGGGTAAGTCTATTTTGTTAAGAACTGGGATTATTTTAAGGCCCAAATCTAAAGCCTTTTTGGTGTTAGATATTGTTTGTGCTTGAATTCCTTGGCTAGCATCTATTAAAAGAATTGCAGATTCACATGCTGCTAATGATCTTGAGACCTCGTAGGAAAAATCTACATGTCCCGGAGTGTCTATTAGGTTAAGTTGGTAGCCTTTCCATTGCATTCTGCAAGCTTGTAGTTTTATGGTGATTCCTTTCTCTTGTTCTAAGTCTAGTCTGTCTAGAACTCTCTCCTTTCTCTTCTCTCTTGAAAGGTCTGTTTTTACGGCTTCCAGAATCCTGTCCGCGAGAGTGGATTTTCCATGATCTATATGTGCAATTATTGAGAAATTGCGTATCTTGTCTAAATCTTGCATACGAGGAATTATATCATAGGGAAGGGAAGAGGATTTCCCTAAAGAAAGAGATTTCCCATTGATCTATTCAACGGTTATTGTCATGTCAAATAGTTCAGAGAACTGAACGCCAGAGAGATTCTCTAGGGCAAGGAAGATAATTACTTTCTCTGATGGTAGAACACTTATTTTCTGTTCGTATGTTTCTCCAGTGTTGTCTTGTAGTAGATAAGGAGTTTCTTTTTCTTGTAGGTATATCTTTGATCTTGTATTGCTAAGTGTTTGGCCCCAGAAAGAGAGAACTTTCTTTTCTTCAGTGTTGTTCTGTATCTCCAGAATTGGTTTTGAATAGGAGTCTGCACCTCTTTTCCCAATCCTTGCAGAGTAGGCATATTCTGTTTCGTCTATTTTGTTAAGACTCTCTCCAGAGAATATCTCGTGTTGTCCTCCTACTAGTCTAAGGACGAGTTCATCTTGGGTAGTTACACCCAAAACGTCTATTTTCTTAATTTGTTTTGTTATTGGAGTTAAGTTCATTACTGTTACTACTGGAAGTATGAAGAAAAGGGCTAGTAAGCCGAGTGCAAAAGGTTCTAGTATTTGTGTGAATACCTTTTTAAATTCTTCTTTCTTTGCCATTCTCAAAGTAATTAATAATAACTGTTTTCTTTAGGATATATCTTATCAGTTTCTAATTCAAATGTCCTTATAGTTCCCCATATAGAGAGGAGCGAGGCTACACCTGCGCTTACGCCTACCCAGCTATATGTTTGACCTTGCAATGTGTGTGCTATTACGATAATTGATGCAATAGTGAGAAAAGAGGTCCATATGAATATGTGTAGGAAAGTTACATCCTTTTTTGTTACCCACTTCAGAATATTGAACTTTGTTATCTTTACTAAAGTTCTTGGATTTTGGAGTGTGGTTTGGTATATGGAGGTTTTGATTATGAAGTAGAGGGTAGGAACTGCTAGGAACAGAAACATCGTCAGGTTTGAAATAGAGTTCACAAAGAGAGTAACGTTATTGTCTGTAAAGAGGATTTGTATTGAGGTAAGTCCCTCTATGTCGTTTTCTATGAAGAACTCTAAATCGTATATCATTGAAGGCACTATTATCCCGATTGCTTTCCCAGCAATCATCAAGATTGCAGGGGTTATGGATATTTTAAGCGCTCTTTTTAGCAGTTTTGACATTATTTTGGGACAGCTTGTTTAATTTTGTGGTAAGGCGAGATTTAATTCTATCAGCCTTCCCTTCCTTTATAACATTTTTCCTGGTTGCTTTGTCAAGAACCTTGTAAACATTCTTTATGTTTTTAGAAGCTTCTTCAACTTTACCCTCTTCAACTAGAGTGTTTTGCTTTTTAACTGTCCTTTTTATTCTATTTCTTAACCTGTCATTGACGGTTTTTCTTTTTTTGTTCTGTTTAAGGTCTTTAATAGATGTCTTAAGGTTTGGCATTTTAATTAGATATATATGTAAAGTAAATAACTTGTAAGTCAAGGTATTATATATATTATGTCTTTATTTGTAAACATTTTTATTTGTGTTACACTATTTCTATGAGGAGGAGTAGATTGTTTAAGCTTTTTGTATTTTTGTTTTTTGTATTTTCGGTTGCTTCAGCTGTTTCTGTTTATGTTGTCCATTACCAGGAGTCTATGGAAGAAGATATTTCAGAGAATGTCCTAGGAGTTAGGAATCCTACGGGGGTCCCTTACATAATTAACTTACCTCCCTTGGTCGTTAGGGAAGGGGAGGTTTATGAGTATAGGGTGAGGGTTTTGGATAGTGATACGGAGATAGAAGGTCTAGAACTGGAGTATATGGAAGGGCCTGAATGGCTCAACTTAGAGGGTTTTGTTCTTAAGGGTGTTGCCCCAAGTGCAAGTAGGGGGACTTACAAAATTGTTTTGAAAGTTTCGGATGGGTATAATAGCTCTACTAAAGAGGATTATATATTAGTGGAGGAGAGTTTGGAGGATGTCGAATAAAAAAAAGAAGATTTACATGTTGTCTTTGCTTGCTTTTATACTGTTAGGTTCAGGTCTTTTTTTGTTGTTCTCTAAAGATACAGGAGAGTTGGAAGTTAAGGGAATAGCTGGAAAGGATTGTGTCCCATACAATATCTTTGTTATGCCAGGGGAGAATGATTATTCTGTTGAGATATCTTGGAAGACCAGATCTGAATGTCTAGGTTTTGTCCTTTATGGTCAGGATAGGGGCAACTTAGATATGGTAGGGGTGGATCTTGTAAATGAAAGTAGCTCTAGGGATCATAATGTAACAATAGAGGGATTGCTTAGGAGAGAAAGATATTACTTTCTAGTGAACTCTCAGGATCAGGCTTATGGAAATAATGGATCTCCTTTGGAATTTGTTATAGAGAATCTTTAAGATTTCTTTTTCTTGTTCTTAGATACCTTTCTTACTAACTTCGTTTCGAAGTATTTCTTAGGTTTGAATATCTTCCATGAGAACACTTCTGCTTCTTTGTAAGCTCCAGAGTTTATTAACTTTTCTATCATTGTCTGGCCCATAGGTCTTGAGTAGATATACCAACCAACTGTGACGACTAGCATTCCAAGGAGAATTCTACTAATTACGGAATCAAAGATTCCTGTCTCTGGTGTTGTCTCTGAATCTGGTTCCTCAGCAACTGGTGTCTCCTCATCATCCACGGGAGCTTCTTCTTCAGTACAACTCTGTGCTACATTTAGGATAAGTTCTGCTCTGAGTGTCTCTGGATCTTCAGGTATTTCCGCAGGTGTTATTACTACTTCGTTCTGGTTTTCTCCTGTTAGAGCATTTTCTCCAGCTTCTGATATGAAGGCTATTGTTAATGATTGACCACTATTAACGGACCAGCCTTCTGTTTTCTCCCATACTACTTCTTGAGTATCCCCAATGTTTGTTGTTGTTACAAATTTTGTATCATCTACCTTAACTCCATTTATCTTTGTTGAATCTGCCACATATGTAAACCCTAGTGGCAGTTTATCCTTGACCGAGTAGATTATCTGGGCTGTTGTGCTGTCGTTCACTGTTTTTAGTGTAAACTCTACAACGTTGTTCGGTGTTACTCTCTCTATACATTTGACGTTTGAGGTTTTGGAAACCCTGAATTTGGATTCTTCTGCTTCTTGTAATTCTTCAGAGGTAGGATCCATTTGTGGGAAGTTAAAGGACGTATCTACTGTTCCGATTACTTCTGTGTCGGATCTGACCTCAGCAGTTATTTTTATATTCCCAACCTTACGGTCGAGTTGAGAGAAACTTAGGTCTGTACTGAAGTTCTCACTATTATAAAGGTCCTGTTCTAGAATAGAGATTTCACCTTTAGTGCTGTCTATCGTAAAGCCATCTGTCATTGAGAGATCACCCACGCCAGAATCTTCTGGCCCAAAAGAGAATCTTATTGTTAATGGTGTGTCATCTTTAATATTTCCAATTCCTATCTTAATTCTAGAGACTTTGTAAGTGTCTTCGTCTTTTCTTGTTTGTACTTGCATTGTGCTAACACTTGCAGAAGTTGTCTGTTCTACCTCGATAAGTCTTCTACATATGGGGGAGTTTATTTGGTTTGCACTAGCATCTGATGCTGTTGCAAAGATATTCAAAGTAGAGGTATCTAACTCTGTATAGGTCTTTGTTATGGTCAATGAATCTGGAGATATGGAGTCTGGTTCAACCTCTTGATTGTTGATCACAAATTTGTGACCTGTATAAACAGCATCAAACTTAGCTTCAATGGTTAACTCCTTCTCATCTAGGGGGATTTTCCCAGTAACAATTTTGCCAGCGCTATCCTTTATTGTCATCTCTGAACATCTGCTATCTTGAACCACTGGGAGGGTACAGATTTGGTAGAGATCTTGTTTAGTTGTGCTGTTTAATAGGTTTGTTGAAAGGTTATCAATGGAACATGGTGTGCTACAATTCTGGTTGCTAGGAACAGTATTTAGTTCAAAAGAGAATCCTCTTCTAGGGTCTCCACATTCAGATACGACTTTTGGATCTATGTAATAACAGGCACAAGTTGTTTCCGTTAAGGTCTGTTCGCCTTCAGGTTCCTCTAAGGTATAAAAATAAACGGCTGAGATAATAAGCCCTATACCTAAAATAGCAGCGATTACGATTAATAGGGTTGTACTCTTTTTCTTTTCACTTGTGGTGGAAACTCTTCTGACTTCTTCCATTAAGGGTAGTAAAAACTTATCCTTCCCTAAAGTTTAGTTTAATGAGGGGAGGGTGTCAACTCAGAGTGCTACGGAACCTATTCTTAGAGGCAGAAAAATCTCTTAGAGGAAAGGACAGATTAGGGTGAGTCCAAGAGTAGGCTCAATTTTGCCTGTTTTAATCTGGTAGTCTAGGTTAGAAAGTTTAGAGTAGAGCATTTTTATTTTTTCCTCAGAATATTGTTTTGAAGCTTTTATTAGAGAAGGGGTTGTGAAGGGAGGGATTTTTAGTGCAGAAGATATCTCTTTGTATCCCTTTCCTTCCTCATCTAAGGTTTTAGTC
The DNA here is from genome assembly GCA_035446665.1 of Candidatus Dojkabacteria bacterium. GTDB lineage: Bacteria > Patescibacteriota > Dojkabacteria > SC72 > SC72 > UBA2177. The sequence goes on from DAOTFQ010000001.1 coordinate 31,672, forward strand.
AGGTAAAGAAGTCTTAAATTCCTCGCTAACATTGAGAGGATATAGTTTGCATCCACTCCCTGAGAAGTTAATCTTTCTAGAATTGTGATGCTTTTTTCTTTGTTTTGCATGTTAATTGCATCTGTAAAATCCCAAATCTCTTTCTCTAGGGTGTCAGCGGTAAGCTCTTCTATGTCTTCTTCTCTGATTATTTTATCTTGGTTGTGTAATTTGAATTTCTCTAGTTCATTCTTACACCTTTCTGGGTCGTAGTTTGTTCTCTCCGCAAGTTTTTTAATAACGCTTTGGTCTATCTTAAGCTCATGTTTCTCCAACTCTTTTCTTAACCAAGTGAAGAAGGTTCTTTTATTGAGTTGGTCTAGTTCCTCTACAGCGTTATTTTTTTTAAAGAATTTATAATATCCTGTATTGGATCTTATCTTTTGGTCTTCCCAGACGATTATGTGGTCATCAGTTTTCCCTTCTTTGAGAATTTCTACAAGGGCTTCTGTTAAAAGGGCTTTCTCTTTATTCTTGTACAGTCTTTTTATTAATATTGTTCTTTTTGTGGAGAAGAGGGAAGGAGAAGTTAGAAAGTCAACTATCTCCCTAGGGGTCTTGGAGTCGGCTTCCAGTATATCTACACTAATGGTTGGGTTCTCTTCTTTAAGCTTGTTTAGATGTGAGTGAACTTCCTCTAAAGAAAGATATGTTGAATTTCCGTGATAAAGTTTGTATTCCACGCCTATTTATTCCTCCTCTGTTCTAATGTTACTTCCTATTAGTATTGTAACATCTTCCCCATTTAGATTGCTTGTAATGTAATCCGGTTGAGTTGTTAAGTCAGTTTCTAGGTATTTGGAGAGTTCTCTGACTGTATGACTATTTTCTCCCTCCTCATGTGAGTAAATGATTATTTCTTCTCTGTCCGTTCTTAGTGTCCCTGCAAAGGTAATATCTAGGTATGGGTAGCCCTCGTTTAGTTTTTCTGTTATTGCTAGTACTGTTTGGTATCCTGCTCCTGTGTCATATATGAGGACTTTGGCCTTCTCCCCGTATAAAGCAGGGTTGGTCATTATTAACCCAACGAATTCATTTATATCTGTGTAATCTCCTAGTGCTATTTTAGGACCTATTGCGTATGCTCCACTCTCCATTGGCTTGTTCTCGACTAATGAATAATTCCCAATGGAAGTGTCTAGAACGAAAGAGTAGATTTTTCCAGAATTCTCATTAAATTCTTTGAAGAGTTCTAATGCAGCTTCTATGTCATTTGTGGAAAATTCTGAAACTCTAATATTACCATCTATAGAGGGGAGGATTCCTAATATGGTTTTGGGATTCATTAGAGATTCTGAGGATAGCAGTTTATCTTTAAGTGCAATTATTACCTTCTGTTGTCTTTTTGCTCTGGCAAAGTCACTCCCTTCGTTATTTTGAAGAGAATGTCTTGATCTTGAGTATATCAGTGCTGTTTCCCCATCCATTGTTTGTGGGCCAGCCTCAAAGGATACCGTTTGGTATCCTTTTCCAAGAGGGTATCGATAATCTGTAAAACTATTCTCTACGTTTACGTCGATTCCTCCTAGTGTGTCTATTATCCCTACAAAGGCTTTAAAATCTACCATTGCATAATATTGAATCTTTTGCCCAGTGACTCTTTCAACAGTGTCTTGTAGGGCTATTATTCCAGTTCCTTGTTTCTCCTGCTCTGCAACGTTATATATGCTATTTATTCTGACATACCAGTTTACTCCCTCTTCGACTTCAACATGGAAATCCCTTGGAATGGAGAGTAGGGTTATGTCGTTAGTTTCGTAGTTATAAGATGCCATCATAATGGTATCTGTGTTTAGTAGTCCTGTATTCTCTCTGGTATCTAATCCTACTAGTAAGACATTGGTGTACTTTCCTGAGGGATCTTTCTTTAAACTTTTCTCTTCCCTTCCTAGTAGTTCTTCAGGTCTGAGTCTAAAGCCAAGGTCATGTGAGAATATATATCCCTTATAGATTAAGAATCCTAGACCAAGGAGAACGAGGGTAACTATCACGAGGATTATGATTTTCTTTCTTTTATTTTTCTTTGGAGTAGTTCCATTAGTAGGAAGCTTCTCTCTCTTAACGTTCTTTATCTTCTCCCTAGACTTTTGGGGGACAGCTAGGTTGGTATCTTTTAAATCTATATCTATGGTCATTTAAGCAGATTGTTACCTTAGGTATTTATTAACATTTTCATTGTGTTCGTCTAGAGTCTCGGCGTAATGAGGGTCCCCATCATTGTCATGAATATAGTAGTAGTAGTTGGTTTCCACTGGGTTCCAAACCGCCTCTATTGACTGTAATCCTGGATTACAAATAGGGGTAGGGGGAAGCCCAATGTTCTTGTATGTGTTATAAGGATTGTTGTCTTCTTTAACCTCTTGTGTTATTGGATGTTTCCAATCTTTAAGGGGATAAAGTAAAGTTGCATCCGTTTGTAGTAACCAGCCCTCTTCAAATCTCTTCAAGATTATTCCCGCAATGATTGGTCTGTCATTTCCATTATACCCCTCTCTCTCAACGATACTGGCAAGGATGATGTCTTCGTATGTGTACTCCCTAGTGACCTTTGTTTTGAAGTTCTCTACTAACTTAAGGATTACCCCCTTTGCATCTACCTCGGAGGGGAAAGAGTATTTATCTGGGAAGAGGAAACCTTCTAGGTTATCTGTTTCAACCCCAAGTTCTAGTGTCTGTATAAAGATGGGATCATTTGTAAGGGCGAGGAACTCTTCAGGAGAGAAATTCTCAGTTGCTAATTCACTGTTTACTAACTCTGCAATTTCATCTTTTCTAAGTCCCTCTGGGATAGTTACCCAGATTTCTTCCTCTCTTCCATATTGTAAGGTCTCTATTAATTCAACGATGGTTAGATTCTTAGGTAGGTTATACACTCCCGCTTGTAATGTAGAACCAAGGTTTTCTAGTTTTAGGTAAACTTTTGCATAGTAGTAATTTTTCTGGGTTATAAGATCCTCCTTGAGGAGATTTTGTAATATATTTGTTACACTCTCTCCCTCTGTTATCTCCATTCTAACTTTTTCATCACTTGAGCTATTGGGAACATACAGATTCCTTTTGTAGTCTGTAACAACTAAAGCAATCCCAATACCGATAAGAATCAAGAAAAATGGAAAGAGTTTTGTTCCAGAAGTTTTAGATTCTTTTTGTTCTACTCTCATTCTTTTTGTTTTTTTGAATTTAAGAATTCTTGCAGGAAAACAGTAGCAGCAATCTTGTCAATTTTTCCTTTAGAGCTTCTACTGTTTTGTCCCAAAGATGTTAGCATATTTTGTGCGCTTGTTGTAGAAAAGCTCTCGTCCCATGTGAGTATGTCTATCCTTGTAGCTTTTCTTAGTAGGTCAATAAACTTCTCTATTTTTTCTTCCGTTCTTTTCTGTTCATCTGTGAATGATTGGGGCTTTCCTACAAGGATTGTTTTGGCCCTGTTCTCTTTTGCTATTTCAACAATCTCTTCTATAACGATTTGTATTCCTCTGTTTTTTGTTATTGAAATAACTTCAAGAGGAGAGGCAATAATCCCTCTTGAATCAGAGATTGCTAGACCAAAATTTTTCTCTCCATAATCTATGGCTAATATAGGGTACATAGTAATTGTATGACTATTCTAATATAGCTTTAATTCTTTTTACACCAGCCCCGATATTCTCCTGTTTAACAATCTTAAACTTTCCTAACTCTCCTGTATTGCTAACGTGAGGGCCATTGCAAAGTTCAACGGAGAAGGGGGCTTCTTTGTCTCCAACGTAATAGACCTTAACAATGTCTGGGTATTTCTCTTCGAAGGAGCTTGTAGAAGAATATTTCTCTATTATTTCAAGAGCTTCTTTCTTAGGGTGTTCTTCAAAGGTTACATCCAATTCTTGGTCGATGGCTGAATTTACCAAGTCTTCTACCTGTTTTAATTCCTCTGTGGTTAGTTTCGTTTTATTAGGAAAGTCCAATCTAAGCCGTTCTGGTGTTATGTTGCTACCTTTCTGGTGAACATGTTCCCCTAGGACTTTTCTTAAAGAAGCAAGTAGTAAGTGTGTTGCAGTATGGTATCTGACGGAGATTTCAGATGTGTCTGCAAGGCCTCCCTTAAAGAGTCCTTTAGATGCATTTCTAGATTTTTCTTGGTGTTCTTTTTGTGCAGAGAAGAAATTTTGTCTATTCTCCATTGCAACATTCTTTTCCGCAAGGATCTCTTCAGTAACCTCCAGTGGTAATCCATATGTTTCGTATAGTTTAAATGCATCCTCTCCGGTTATTATTCTTTTTTGTTCAAGTAAACTGTCTAGTTCTTTGAGCCCATTTTCTAGAGTGTTGTTAAATTTGATTTCTTCTTCCTCAATTATTTTTATAATGTATTCTCTCTTTTCGTTGAGCTCTTGGTAGATAGGGGAGAACTGGTCTATTGCTACTTCAGCAACTTCTTTTGTGAATGTGTCTTTAATATTTAATTTCTTTGCATGTCTGACTGCCCTCCTAATTAATCTTCTTAGAATGTACCCCTGTTGGTTGCTAGATGGGATAACTCCATCCATTACAATCCAGGTGGCTGCTTTTATATGGTCTACTATTATCCTTTGGGATCTTAGGGTGTCTTCAGGGTTTGCATTCCTGTTGGTATGTCTCTCAGTAATCTCCCTGATTTTCTCTAAAAGTGGTTTGTATATATCTATTTCATACACGCTATCGGTTCCCTGTATAAGGGCACTTATTCTTTCCAAGCCCCCTCCGAAGTCAACATTGTGCCTTCTCAGGGGCTTAATGTTCTCTCCTTCTTTGAGGTATTCCATGAAAACGTTGTTTCCAATCTCTACGTATTTGCCACAACTACAACTCACGTTACAATCTTCTCCACAAGGTTCTTTCCCTGTGTCATAGAATATCTCGGAATCTGGGCCACAAGGTCCTCCAGAATCTAATCCCCACCAATTTTCTTTTTTACCAAACTTTTGGATTCTTTCCCTCTTCCCAACCTTTGCATCAATGCCATATTCTTTGAAGAGGTCCTTCCAGACCGATATAGAGACTTCGTCTTCTGGGATATTGTCTTCTCCTCCAAAAACGGAAGCATAGATGTTATTTATATCTAATCCTAATTCTTCGACGAAAAACTCTAGAGTATATCTTAGGGCATCTTCCTTAAAGTAATCATTGAGAGACCAGTTGCCAAGCATTTCAAATGAGGTACAGTGGAAACTGTTTCCTACCTCGTCAATGTCTCCAGTTCTTACACATCGCTGTGAGTTTGTTAATCTTGTTCCTTTGGGGTGTTTCTCTCCCATTAAGAATGGCACTAGGGGAAACATTCCCGCATTAACAAATAGAACGGAAGGATCATTCTCTGGAACAAGTGGGGCACTTGGGATTTCTGCATGTCCTTTCTTTTTAAAGAAGTCCAGATATTTGCTTCTAATTTCGTTGTATTTTAAATCTTTCATAGAGATGATTATAACAACTTCTAGGATCTTTAACTACTAAGTTTACTCCTGAGGGGGTTGGTTATTATTGTTTTCTTCTTTCTCTTGTTCTCTTATCTTTTGTAGTTGTTCTGACAGTTTTTGCAATTCTGATATCTCAGGAATTTCTGGTTCTGGTATGGTAGGAGATACTTCTTCCTGCTGTTTTACATCAACCACTGATCCTGGGTTTGTCTCATTTTGTGTCAGTGTAGTACTTGCTGGAGCTTGTTCAGGGATTTCTGAAGTAGGTAGTGGAGGTGGTGTTGTAGGTTCTTCCTGTTTTGGAGTCTCAGTGGTCTCTTCAATTTTAACCTCTACTTCTTCTTTCTCTATGCTAGAGGCAATCGCTTGAGG
>DAOTFQ010000002.1:0-8731 GCA_035446665.1 Candidatus Dojkabacteria bacterium
TGTAGACTTAGACAAGATCCTTTTGGAGGATGGCAGACACATAATGGCCTATGTTGAAGATAAGAAGTTTGTAGATTTTTCAAACAAAATCACCGAGAAACTTTTGGAATACATAGAATTAGCTAAAGGTGATGAGGTTGTAGTTTCAATAGGTTCAAGCAAGGTAGAGAAATTCAGAAATTTAATAAAGGGTAAAAGTTACGAAGAGAGTTCTCTCCCAGATGATACATATGGTGCAACGCATTACCTAAATAATCTAGATATGCTCAAGAGAGTATTAAAGATTATTAGAAAGGTTAGAAATGTTCATAAGAAAAGAAATGTGTCTGTAGCACTCCATTCCCCTATGAATGGTGAAATGATGAGTGACTTTAAGAAGCAACTATCTGGGGAAAAACTAAGAAGAACATCGACATTCTATGTCTATGCAATTTTAGATAATCCCTCTGAGATAATCCTAGCAGATGAAATTGTTAAATCTAAGATAGATGGCCTTATCCTCAATATGCCAAGAATAGCAAGACAGATGCAAGGCTTTAACTTTGACCAGAAGAGTGCGAAATATGACCTTACAAGAAATAGTGTTTTCAAGGTTTTGGATAATGTAATTGATGTAGTAAAGGATCAGACTGACAAAGTTATTGTGATTGTAGAAAATAGCAAACCCCTTATAAAATACTGTGTTCAAACAGGTGTTTATGGAATTTCTGTTACTCCTGAGGATGTAGTTGAAGCTAGAAAAGTAGTCTTCCAAGAGGAAAGCGATCTCATTCTTAAAAAATAAAGCTTTTAATCCTCTTTGTCTAACCTGTAGTATATATACCTTTCTTCATGTTATACTTTTGAAATGAGCGAAACTCCAATGATGAAACAATTCCTGGGTTTTAAAAGACAATACCCAGACAAAATAGTCCTATTTAGAATGGGAGACTTTTTTGAGACTTTTGGTGAGGATGCTAAGATAACTTCCAAGGTTTTAAATATAACTCTTACCAAAAGAGATAAAACAAAAGATGCCACCTTACTTGCGGGATTCCCACACAAAGCAATAGATCAATACCTCCCTAAACTAGTTAAAGGAGGATACTGTGTTGTAGTCGTTGACCAATTAGAAGATCCTAAATTAGCCAAAGGTATAGTAAAGAGAGGTGTCACTAGGATAGTTACTCCAGGGACATTAGATGGAGAGCAAGCCAGTAGCGTAAAAGATTCATACTTAGCAGCAATATATCATGATAAGAAAGAGACAAGTATTTCGCTTTGTGATATATCCACGGGCAAATTTTTATTAATAAGTGACCCCTCTCAAAAGGATCTAATAAAGCACATAATATCCTCCTATTCCCCTGCTGAAATTTTATTACTTGAGGGAGAAGAAGGAGTGAATATAGGGAATCTGCCAGTTCAGTTTGTAGACAAATCTCTTAGGAACAGAGAATATTCAGCTGAACTAATTAAGAAGTTCTATGAAATTAAGAATGTAAACTCCTTGGACATCAAAGAAGGGAGTGAGGATCTTGTTTCCGTTGCTATGATAATAAAATACATAGAAGAAACACAGCTTATGGATCCTTCACACATAATGAAACCAAGAAGAGTTAAGTTGAATAAAAGGATGGTTTTAGATTCTTTCACAATTAATAACCTCGAATTAGTAGCTAATTCCTACACAGGAGAAATAGAAAATTCTCTATTTTCTGTTATAGACAGAACCGAGACTCCGATGGGTAGGCGCCTACTCTACTTCTGGATATTAAATCCCTTAATAGAGAAAAAAGAAATAGACGAGAGGTTAAATCTAGTAGAGAAATTTACAGGGAACAGAAATATTTTAGAAGGAATCCGAGAGAGATTGGGGGAAATAAATGACATAGAAAGGATAGTTGGGAAAATAGGTTTGGGAAGAGTTAATGCTAGGGATATGAAAGCACTTCAGGACTCCCTAGAGAATGTTTTAACAGTTTTAAATATTCTTAAAAAAGATTTTAATGTCAGTTACAAGGAAATAGACACAGAGGTTATAAAGGGACTTATAGAGAAGATAGATAAGACGATAAAGGAAGATCCCCCTACAACAATAATGGAGGGAGGAATTATAAAAGAAGGTTTTAATAAAGAAGTAGATGAATTACGAAGTCTTACAGGAGACAGTAAATCTTGGATAAAGGACTTTGAGAAGGAAGAGAAAGAGAGGACTGGAATCCCCTCTTTGAAAGTAAGTTCTAATAAAGTGTTTGGTTATTACATAGAAGTAACCAGAACACATCAGGAGAAAGTTCCAGAGAGATATATAAGAAAACAAACTCTTGTTAATTCTGAAAGATATATAACAGAGGAGTTAAAAGAGAAAGAGAGTATAATCCTAAATGCACAGGAAAGAATCTTTGGGTTGGAATATGAAATATTTGTCAATTTCAGAGACACTTTTATTCCCTTCCTTCAGCAGCTTCAAGAAGTCTCTGCAACCGTGGCAAGAATAGATGTTCTTTCTGGCTTTGCCAAGATAGCTCTTGAATCTGACTATATTAGGCCAGAGATATATGAGATTGGAGAAAAGGATGGTGTAATAAATATCGTTAATGGGAGGCATCCTCTGGTCGAAAGTATTTCTGGAGAGGAGTTTATATCTAATGATACATATTTGGATTTAAAAAATTCTAATATGGCAATACTTACTGGTCCCAATATGTCAGGTAAGTCTACCTATATTAGGCAGGTGGCAACAATTGTCCTTCTTGCCCAGATAGGGTGTTTTGTTCCCGCTACAAGTGCACAAATATCTTTGGTGGATAGGATCTTTACAAGGGTTGGAGCTTCAGATGACCTGAGTAGAGGGAGAAGTACTTTTATGGTTGAAATGGACGAAGCCGCAAATATCATAAACAATGCAACCAAATATAGTTTAATAGTTTTAGACGAAATTGGAAGGGGAACAAGCACCTACGATGGAGTAAGTATTGCTTGGGCTTTGTCAGAATATCTTATAAAAGAATTGAAGGCTAGAACTCTTTTTGCTACCCATTATCATGAATTGCTTAAACTCTCCGAGAAATTTCCAGAGAGCGTTAAGAACTACAATGTTCTTGTCGAGGAAGATATTGAGGAAGGGACGGTTATCTTTTTACGGAAGATTGTTGAGGGAGGAACAGATAGGAGTTATGGTATTTATGTTGCTAAGATGGCTGGTTTACCCAATAAGGTTATTAAAAGAGCAAACGAAATTTTAGAAAGTTTTGAACAAAAGAATATGTTTACAAAGAGTAGTGATGTTAGGGAGGCTACTATAGAAAAAGTCGGAAGCAGGAAAGGCCAAATAAAGGAAAATGGTTTCCAGTATCCTCTATTTACAGCAAAGGAATCTGAAGTTGAAAGAGAGATACAAGATTTAGATGTAGATAACCTTACTCCTATAGAAGCTTTAAATAAGATCTCAGAGTGGAAAAAGAAGATTTAGGCTGTTTGTGAGCGAAGCTTTCCAGATTTCACACAGTAATATAGTAACCCCTTCCATACTTATTCCCTATTACATTTATCCCTGTACAAGTCAGAAATTTTTCTCGAATTCTCTGCACATAAATTCTTACACTCTCTGTTTTGTATGTATTATCTGTTTTATTCTCAAGTCCTCTTTTAATGTCTTCACATCTTAAGTACTGTTCCTCCTTCATTAGTAATGATAAAAGAGCAGTTTCTGTATCTGAAAGGAAAATTTTACAATCATTAAAAATTACATAATGAGCTCCTTCGTTGAGATATATTCCATGATATTTCTTGAAATTGTATGAGGATAGGCGATCTCTGAGATCTACTATGTATCTAAAAAGAATTCCTTCTAATGTTCCTTGGTCTAATGGATTTGTTAGAACAAATTCAACACCATACCTAATTAACTCCCGTATCTTTTTGTAGTAGATGTCTTGCTTCCTATTCCCCCAATCGTCTACCCCAGAGCTTTTGGGAGCTTTATTTATGATTGCAAAAATTGGGATGCCTAGGTATTGGTCTTTGAGTTGCTGAAGAAAAATAAAAATCTCTTTTTTGTTCTGAAAAGGTTCTTGGTTTAATCCTTTGGAATTGCGGAAGATATCAATATCTACAAATATAACCTTTATGCCTGATTCCCTAGGTTGAGGTTGTAGAGTTGATATCGTTCTAATATTAAGCCTACAATAACACTGATCGATCTGACGAAATAGGTCTTTTATCTCTACTGATTTTGTTATAACCAAGACATTACCACTATTTCTGTATCCCATCGCAGGAAGCTAGTATCGTTAAATTACAAGAGCGTTAACCTATTTTCGCTGGTACTTCTGTCACTGAAAGGAGTAGTTGTTCTGAAGTCTTCATGTTCTTAAGAAGGACTTTGTCCTTTTCTTTTTCTTCCTCTCCTATTATAAGGACCCAGGGGATCGACTTTTTATTAGCATAATCTAGTTGTTTGGAGAGCCTCATCTCTTCTAGTTGAACTTCGGTATTGATACCCCTTTCTCGAAGGAAGGAAGCTATTTTGAAAGATTCGTCAATATATTCTTTGTCCATCAAGGTTATGAATAACTCTGTGTTTGGAGTGTATGGAGGTAAAAGATTATAAGTTCTTAGATAATCCAAGGTAGTAATGTCTCCCCATCCTAATCCAAATGCAGGAAGTTTCTCCTTTCCAAAAATCTCTAAGAGATTGTCATATCTTCCTCCTCCAAAGAGAGCTCTGGGATTTTTATCCCCACCAATATCAAACATTTCAATCACTGTCCCTGTGTAATAATCTAGTCCTCTTACTATATAGGGACAGAATTTTACATTTGTGATCCCTAGTGTTTCTAGTAGTGAAAAGAGATCTAGTAACTCGCTTGCTCCTTTGGATTTTTCTTTTATCTCTTGTAGATTACCTAAGTCCCATTGAACGAAGTCTTCGACCTGTTTAATCTGTTCCTTCTTTAGATTTAAGTCCTTTAAATATTCCTTAAATTCTTCTCTCTTTATCTTTGGGAATATATCTATGGCTTTTGTAATTCCACTCTTTTTCTCCTCTGAAACCTTAAGAATCTCCTCACAAAGATAATCTAAGAGATAACGGTTGCTAATTCTTAATTCATAAGTTTCCTTTGGGGTCTTAAGCTCCTGCATAACGGTCATGATGAATTGGATAATCTCCGCTTCTGAAGTTCTCTCCCCTACTCCCAAGATATCAATGTTGAGTTGAAAGAATTCCCTAGTTCTACCCCTTTGGGGCCTCTCGTATCTATAAAATCTCCCAATATTAAAAAGTCTTAATGGAAGTCTTAACTCTTCTCTTTTAGCTGCAATAATCCTAGCTAAGGAAGGTGTCATCTCTGGCCTGATAGCTATCTCTCTGCCACCCTTATCTAGAAAGGTATATAACTGTTTGTTTGCAAGCTCTTCTCCAGATTTGGCTTTATAAAGAGCCACCTCTTCCACTAGTGGAGTATCATACTCTTCGTAACCAAATTTTTTGGCAACTTTCTCCCAAATGTTAAAAAGGTAGTTTCTGTAAAACATCTCTTCTGGATAACTGTCTGAGGTTCCTTTGTAAGGGGATGTGCTAAGTTTAATATCTTTATTTTTATTTATATTTTTTGTTTCCATTGAAAAATTATATCATAACCGAATTTCTTCTGTGATATGTCTTGAACATTGAATAAGAGAAGTAAATAGGATATATTCTAAGATATGAAATATAGCCTCGGAATAACTAATTCTAAAAAGAAAAAAAATACCAAAAGTTCTAGAAATTCAAGAAAACCTAAAAGTTTTTCTAAGGCTTTTAGCCCTACTAAGTTCGATAAGTTTAAGAGTGTTAAGAAATATAGTTCTAATAACACAAAAAAGGGGAAGAATAAGGCTAAGTCAGGATTTAATTCAACTACCCCAAAGAGCAAGAAAAAGGTTCTTAACTTAAAGACTAAGAAAGCAATATATATTGGTGTCGGTGTCTTGTTTTTCTTAGTATGTTTAGCCCTTATAGGAATTGGTATATACCTTAAGAATTTACAAGATTCACTACCTTCTCCAGATGAGTTGGTAGAGAGGTCTTCTGACCAGAGCACTCAAATATTAGATAGAGAGGGAGAGTTACTTTATACGGTATATGGAGACCAGAACAGAGAATTTGTTTCTCTAGATGAGATTCCTGAGTATACTAAGTGGGCTGTTTTATCTGCTGAAGATATTGAATTCTACCAGCATAAGGGTATTGATTATTTTGGGATAGCTCAGGCGTTTATTCAGAATCTAAGGGCAGGAGGAGTTGTTCGAGGTGGTAGTACTATTACACAGCAGTTAGTGAAAAGTACCATTTTGTATGATGTTTTGGGGGATGAGGCTTTCGCTCAGACATATTCTAGAAAGATTAAGGAAGTCCTTATTACTATGCAGGTTGAGCAGAGTTTTACGAAGGATGAAATTTTGCAGATGTATATGAATGAGATTCCTTTGGGTGGTGTTAATTATGGTTTCCAAGCTGCAGCAAACGCTTATTTTGATAAAGATGTGGATGAACTAACTCTAGCAGAGAGTGCTTTATTAGCAGGACTAATTCAGAGTCCAGGAATATACTCTCCCCTTTTTGGGTCGAATCCAGAGATGGCGGAAGAAAGACAAGAATATGTTTTGAACCAGATGTATAGGCATAGAAAGTTAACAGGAGTTACTGAGGAAGAGATTGAGGAAGCAAGGAAAGAGGAGATAGTGTATACCTCTAAGAAGATAGATATAAATGCTCCACATTTTGTTTTCTATGTAAAGCAATTGCTTGAAGAAGAATTTGGTGAAGAACGTGTTGAAAGAGGGGGTTTGAAGGTGACAACCTCTTTGGATTCCTCTCTTCAGACTATTGCAGAGGAGGAGATTACAAAGGGTGTGGAAGGAGCCAAGAGATACAATGTAAATAATGGCTCTATGGTTGTTTTAGATCCAAAGAAGGGGGAGATTTTAGCAATGGTGGGCTCTGTGGATTATTTTAATGTAGAGGATCCAAGGGTTGATGGTAATGTCAACATCGTAACAAGTAATAGGCAGATGGGTTCATCTGTTAAACCATTTGTGTATTTAACAGCGATTAATCGTGGTTATGGTCCTTGGCTTCTAACACCAGACATATCTGAAATATCTTTCGGAAATTACAAGCCCACTAACTGGGACAAGAAATATGAAGGTTTAATTACTGCTAGAAGAGCGTTAGTTCAATCCAGGAATGTTCCTGCTGTGTATACTTTGCAGTTAGTAGGGATAGATAATTTCCTTCAGATAATGGAAAAAGTTGGAGTTCCTGGGCTTGCTAGTAAGGTAGAATACGGTCTGAGTTTAGGTTTGGGTTCTGGTGAAATGAGGCTTTTAGATTTTACAAATGCATATGCTACATTGGCCAATAGTGGTGTAAGGAGGGATATTGTCTCTATCCTTAAGGTAGAAGACTCTAAGGGTGAAGTTCTTTTTGAGGTTGAAGAAAACCCAGGTACTAGGGTTATAGATGAAAAGGAGGCATATCTAGTTAATTGGATGATTTGTGATTTGGGTGGTTTTAACGACAAATATGGTAATCAATATTATAATATTGGAGGGAATAAACTCTGTGGAAAGACTGGAACGACAGATGGTCCAAGGGATCTTTTGGCATTTATGTATAATCAGAATATTGTTGTAGGTGTTTGGACGGGGAATAATAACAATGAAAGTATGCCTGGAGGTTGGTCCTCTACGGTTCCTCTACCCTTAGCTAGCTCGTTTATGAGGAGAGTTATAGAGAATTACCCTTCTGTTACATATAATCGCCCTGCAGGGATTCTGACGACTTCTGTATGTAAAGATACTGGAGCCACTCGACCAGACGATGCAGATTGGGATTGTGAGAAGGAGGCATCTTTATATATAGCGGGTCGTCCCCCACAAGTAGATAAGAGAGAGGTTATTGAGATCTGTAAGGAGAATGGCTTGATTCCAAGTAATTTAGATGCTGCTCAAAAGTATGGATTGACAGAGAAGAAGGTGTTTTTAGCTAAGGAACTTGAGAATAGTTTGCAACAAGAAGCTTACGAGAAATATCTTACCAAAAAAGATGATTCCCAATATATTACATCTAAGCCAGAATCGGGAGTTTGTCCTCTTCCTTTAGGTCCAGATAACGCTCCTGTAATAGATTTAGTGAGTCCTTCGGCAGGACAATCTGTTGTAAAGGGAAGGAATCTAGAAATCTCTGGACAAGTTAGGTATCTTGAGAGTATATCTACTTTTGAAGTTAAATTTGATGGTAGTAATATTAGTGGGGCATCTTTGAAGGCAGATGGCAGTTTTGTTGTAAATTATTTTGTGCCTGAGGCCACAACTTTAGGAGATCATACAATAACGGTTTTAGCAGTAGATAACTATGGAAAGACTGATACAGAGAATGTTGCTATTAAAGTTGTTGATGCAGCATCTGCTATATCTGTATCAATGACATCCCCTCTCAATGGGCAGACGTTCACTCGCCCAAGTCAATTCCCAGTTGTTTTGGTAGCAAATATCTCTGGTGGTACAGTAGAAAAAGTTACATTCCAAATCTCCCAGGTTGCTGGTTCCTATTCTAAAACTCTTACAGATACTGATAGTGCAGGTGGTTGGAGTCAAAACTGGACAGATGAGGGTCTAAATAGTGGTGATTACACAATCCAAGTATCAGTCCAATCAGGAGAATCTACAATAATAGGACCAACAATCAGGGTAACTGTAAACT
>DAOTFQ010000002.1:8831-22345 GCA_035446665.1 Candidatus Dojkabacteria bacterium
GTCCAATCAGGAGAATCTACAATAATAGGACCAACAATCAGGGTAACTGTAAACTAACATTAAATTAGTCTTACTCCTTCATAATCTTTCTCAATCTTTTCACTTATCTTTGAGATTAAAGTTTTTATCTCGGAATCATCAAAAGTCTTATTAAAATCACTTCCCTTTAATCTGTAAGTAATTCTCTTCCTTTCTTTTAACTTCTCATCTGAATATATATCCAAACACTCAACCTTGTACCATAGATTCTCTTTCTCTAATATCTGAACGATCTCATTTTCTAAATCTTTGTATTTCGTCTCTTTTGACATCTCAAAACAGAGATCTTTTGTAAATTCTGGATAAACAGGCCTCTCTTTGTATCTCTTACTAGATGGTTTAATTTTTACAAGGTCTTCTAGATTTATCTCAAAAGCCCCACTATATTCTGGTAGTTTGTGGTTCTCTTTTACAGAGACATTAATCTCCCCTACTATACCAAGCTTTATTCCTTCTATGGATATAATACTGGCTCTGTTGGGTTCAAAGATATTTAATATGTTTTTTATGTATGGAGGGAGATCTAATTCTTTACTCTCTGAAATAAGATCATACTGAATATTTTCAATCCCTAGGTATCTAAATATCTTTTCCAAATATCTCTTCGCTACAAAATAAGGAGATGAAGTAGTATTCACTTTAGTATTAGTCATGATGCAGCTAAGATACCAATTTTCTATTGGTAATTTGCTTTCTGCAATATAGTTATTTAAGTGGGCAATATTTATCTCGTACATTGTGAAAGCTTCTTCTTCCCTTTCTAAATTTTCCCTAGCCTTTAAGAGAAGAGATTGTAATAAAGTTGTCCTCATTAAAGAAAGTTCTGGGGAGAGGGGATTTTGTATTTTGTAAGCAAGGTTGTTATCTAAGCCACACTTTTTAAAAGAGTTTGTTCCTACAAAACTATAATTTACTGATTCATTTGCTCCACTATTTGAAAGAACTTCCCTTATCGATTTTTTAATCTCTACGATAGAATTTTTATGTGGTGGTACAATCTCTTTCTTTGGAAGCTTTATGGGGATATTATTAAAACCAAAAATTCGTCCGATATCTTCGTAGATGTCTTCTGCTATTTCAATATCTCTCCTCCAACTTGGTGGAGTTACTTTTATCCAGGTCTCTTTCTTCTTTTCTCTAACTTCTACAGTATATTCTAGATTCTCAAGGATGGTAGTTATTTCTTTTATTGTGAGTTCTGTGCCTAATATTGTGTTTAATTCCTCTGGGAAAAGGGTGATTGTTAAATCATCTCTTTCCTCGTGACAGATATCTATAATCTCGGAGGCCACTGTGGCCCAGTTTTCATTCTTTATAATTTCTGTAGCTCTTAATAACCCAGGGAGACATTGTTTGGGGTCAAGATTTCTCTTAAATCTAGTTGCTGCTTCGGTGAAGATACCCAATCGCATAGTTGTCTTTCTAATACTTGTTTTATTAAAGTTCGCAGATTCTAACACCACTCTCTTTGTTTTCTCATCTACCTCTGTCTCTTTTCCTCCAATAACTCCTGCAATTGCGATAGGATGTGTGCTATCTGCAATTACCATTGTTTCTTCATCCAGAGTATAAAGCTTATTATCTAGACCTAGTATTGTTTCTTCTGGTTGCGCCATTCTGACAATTATGTTTGCAGTGTCTTTGGTATTTGGGTCGTTGCTTATTACTTTGTCGTAATCAAGTGCATGTAGAGGTTGTCCTATTAAGACAGATATGTAGTTGGTGATATCAACAATATTGTTGACAGGTTTAATCCCACATTTAATTAGAGTAGATTTAAGCCAAACTGGAGATTCTTCTACTCTAACGTTATCTAGAGCCAAAGCTGTATATCTAGGACAGATGGCTTCGGCATCGTTTATAACTTTAACATTTAGGCAGGTTTCCTCTGGTTTAAGTTTTTTGTCATAGGTTAAATACCAATCAGGACTTACAAATTTCTGTCCAAGAATTGCTGATAATTCTCTTGATATTCCCAGAATCCCAAAAAGATCTCCCCTATTTGTTAATGCTTTGTTCTCAATTTCGATAATTGTGTCATTAAGATCATAGTATTCAGCAAAGGGCTTTCCCACAGGAGCATCTTCAGGTAATATCATTACCCTTGTATGATCATTTCCTAAGTTTAACTCTCTTGCAGAACCCATCATCCCATTGGAGGATACTCCTCTGAGATTGATTTTCTTGATTACAAACGGTTCCTCCTCTGTTAGTATGCTGTAAGGGACAACAGCACCTATTTTAAAGTATGCTACTTTATCTCCAACTTCTAGATTCTTGTCTCCAGCAACAATCTGTATAGGATCTCCTTCTCCATATTCGATCTTGTAGACGGCTAATTTGTCTGCATCTGGATGATCTTTCTTCTCTACAATTTCTGCAATGACTATATCTCTGTAAGCATCTCGCAAATTGTGACTGTAATCCACTTCCCCAATATGCTCTTGTATTAATTCAACAATTTTTTTGTCTTCTATATTAATATCTACGAATTTTTTAAGAAGGTTTGTACTTAATCTCATTTTAAAACTGTCTTAAGAAGTTAAGATTACTTTCTCGAAGGTGTCTAATATCATCTATGTTTAGCTTTATCATGGCAAGCCTGTCTACTCCAAAGCCCCAAGCAAAACCGGAGTATACCTCTGGATCAATATTTGCCTCCTTGAGGACATTAGGGTGTATCATCCCACAACCCATTATCTCTATCCACCCAGAGTGTCCACATGTAGAGCATCCAGTCATATTACAGAATGGACAACCTATTACAAATTCACAATCTGGTTCTGTAAATGGAAAGTAAGCGGGTTGAATCTTTACTTTGAGGTCTGTTTCTAAGTATCTTTCTAGGGATGCTTTTATTGTAGCTATCATGTTAGACAAAGAGACATTTTTATCAACATAAACACCTTCTATTTGGTGAAAAGTATGCTCGTGTCCAGCATCTGTTGCTTCGTTCCTGAAACATCTCCCAGGGAGGACTACTGCTATTGGCGGAGGGCCAAATTTTTTGAGTGCTCTATTTTGCATTGTGGATGTATGCGCTGGTAAGACTAGGCCATCCTCTGTTCTAAATGTGTCATACATATCCCTAGCTGGGTGGCCTTTGGGAAAGTTTAAGGACTGGAACATGTTGTAGTCATCATCTATTTGTCTGCTCTCTAAGATATCAAAACCCATACTACTGAATATGCCTAATAGTTTCTCTACTTCCTTAGTAAGTGGGTGTTTACTCCCCTTGAGGGCAAGCATTTCATTATATATTTGGGAATCTTCGTTAATATCAGAAGGTGCAGTGGGATCAATCTTTGGTTTAGAAGTATATTCACGGTTTTGTTGAATCTTTTCTGAGAGATTCTCTTTTACCAAGGTTTTTAGAGTATTTACTTCTTTACCGTATATAGGTTTCTGTTCGTGGGGGATGTTTGCGATCTCTCTTAGTGCTTCTGTGACGAAACCTTTTTTGCCTAAGTATTTCTCTCTGAGTTCTGCATAAGTTAAATTTTCTAGATCCTTATTGAAAGAAGTTTCAATCTTGCTGAGATTCTTATGTGTATATTCCATAATTAAAAGTATACTATATCGTTATAAAATATTAAACAAAAAGACCCTTTGCAGGGTCTTTAATATTTCTTAAGAGCAAACCCTACAGAGATTTAACTATAAAGGAAAATACTTCAGGGCTATTAACGGCTAAGTCTGCTAAGACCTTTCTGTTTAATTCTATTTTGTTATCTTTAAGTTTTTTGATTAGGTCTTTGTATTGTATTTCGTTTTGTTTACAAGCGGCATTAATCTTGGTTATCCAGATCCTTTTCATCTGAGCTCCCCTTTTCTGTCTATCATTGTAGGCATACTGCCCTGCATGTAGGTATGCTTCGTGGGAGACTCTGTATAACTTACCTTTTGTTAATCTATACCCCTTTGTCTCGTTTAAGACTTTTTTATGCCTTCTTTTTCTTGTTGTTCCACCTTTTACTCTCATCTTTATTAATTCTAGATATTAACTATCTTTCTAATTAAACTCTTTCTTATTGAACTATCAACCTGAGCATTATCTTCCTGTCTCCTCTTTTCTCTTGCAGACTTCTTAGTCCTTAAGTGTCCTTGGTGACTCTGTTTGTATATCAATTTAGGAGCCGCATTTCCTCTAGGCTTTGATAAATTGATTCTTTTCTTCGCTGTTTTATTTGTCTTTTGTCTAGCCATTCGCTTTGAGTGTTATTGAAATTCTATTGCCTTCCCGTTTAGGCTCGGCTTCGATACTACTATAATCGCTAAAATTAGTCAATATTTCGGCGAAAACTTCCTTTGCCAAGTCCATTGGTTGTCTCCCTTTCTTTTGCATTACTAATTTTACAGGGTGACCTTTATCTAGGTATTCTTTAGCTCTCCTTACTCGATGTTCAATATCTCCCTTATCTATGACAGGAGAAAACCGGAACTCTTTTTGTTCTTTAGTTTTATTTTTGCCCTTTCTGCTTTTCTTTTTCTGCTCGTATAGATATTTTGAGAAGTCCATTATCTTACAGACGGGGGGGGTTGCTGTTGCTCCTACTTCAACTAGATCAAGTTGGTTATCTTTTGCGAGTTTAATAGCCTCATCTGTTTTAACTACGCCCCGGTTTTCCCCTTTATGGTCTATTAATTGTATTTCTGATTCTCTTATTTCCTGATTTACTCTAGGACCTCTTGATTTTTTTAATATCATTTATTAATTAATTTTATTAAATTATTTGTTTTATTTCTTACCATTTTGGTTAGAAAAAGACTCTTTGTTTCGAATCTCCTCTTTTAGGTTGTCTATGAACTCCTGAATTTTCATTAATCCTTCTTCTCTGTTATTTCTAGCTCTTATGGAGATCGTCTCTGTTTCGATTTCTTTGTCTCCTACTACTACAATGTAAGGGATTTTCATTTTCTCTGCATCTCTAATTCTAGATTGCATACTCTTACTTCTATTATCCAGCTTGACCCTTATCTTTGCTTCCTTTAGTTGTTCGAAGACATCGTTCGCATAGTCCGTGTGTTTTTCTGATATTGGGATTATGTAGACCTGTTCAGGTGTTAGCCATAATGGAAAGTCTCCTCCATGATGCTCTATTAAGAAGGCGAAGAATCTTTCAAAAGAACCAATGAGTGCTCTGTGAATTATAAATGGTTGTTTTTCCTCTCCGTCTGAGTCAATATATGTAATTTTAAATCTCTCTGGGAGGTTAAAATCTAATTGTATGGTAGATACAGAATCCTCTTTCCCGAAAACATTTACTGCCTGTACATCAATCTTTGGCCCGTAAAAGGCTGCATCCCCAGGAACTTCTTCAAAAACGGCTTTTCTGTCAATTAGAACTTTTCTTAAGGTATCTTCTGCTAATTTCCATTTTTCTGGATCTCCAGCATATTTGTCAGGATTTTTCTCTTTGTCGGAGAGTGATAGTCTAAACTTGTAATTGTCAAAGCCAACATCTTTATAAAAGATTTCAAGGAGGTCAAAGGTTTCGTTTATTACCTTCTCTAGTTGTTCAGGAGTGCAGAATAGATGTGCATCATTTTGGGTAAATCCCCTAACTCTTTGGAATCCATGTAGCTCCCCAGATTTCTCGTATCTGTATACGGTTCCGAACTCTCCAAGTTTGTATGGTAACTCTCTATAACTTTTAGGAGTTAGTTTGTAGACCATCATTGCTGCAGGACAGTTCATAGGTTTAAGGTAGTAAGTCTCATCTTCTATTTCAATAGGTGCATACATAGATTCCTTGTAGAAATTGAGGTGCCCAGAGGTTTCAAACAACTCTTTTTTGTTTATATGTGGAGTTAAGATATGTTCATATCCTGCTTCTCTTTCGAGTTCTAGCATATAGTCTTCTAAAATAGTTCTTATTATATAGCCTCTTGGAAGCCATACAGGCAATCCTTGGCCTATTTCATTGATAATGGCAAATAATTGTAACTGTTTCCCTAATTTTCTATGGTTTCTCTTCTCTAGCTCTTCTTGGTCATTGAGGTATTTCATTAGTTCTTCTTTAGTTTCAAAGGCAGTTCCATATATTCTTGTTAACATCTTATTCTTCTCATCTCCTCTCCAGTAGGCTCCTGCAGTCTTGATAAGTTTTATTGCACCAATCTCTTTAGTAGAACCAACATGTGGGCCCCTACAAAGGTCTGCAAAGTCATTGTCCCCAGTTATATAGAAGCTGAATTTGTCACCTTCCAACTCTTCGAGAAGTTCCAGTTTATATATTTGGTCTGTCTTTTTCAGATATTCTTCTGCTTCTTTTTTACTCATCATAATCTGTTTGAATGGGAGGTTTTGTTTTATTATCTTCTTCATCTCTTTCTCTATTTTCTTAAGATCTTCTTCCTCTATTGGTTCTGTAAATTCAAAATCATAGTAGAAGCCATTCTCAATAGCAGGTCCTATGCCTAACTTGGTGTCAGGATATAGTTTTAGTACTGCTTGAGCAAGTACATGTGAACCAGAATGTCTCATTTTTTCTAATTTTAATTTTTGTTCAGAATCCATAATAAAAATATTCACTTAACTTAATGTTGGGAAAAACGATAGCATTAGAAAAGAGATGTTGAAAAAACAATTTTACACAGTTTCTCTTTTGTTTTACCGAATTGTTTATACATTGTTCCTATTTTATATTTTTAATACCCATTTTGCAATTATTTTACTATGTAGAAGGATATGGTATTTAGGCCGAAGTTGTAAGATTCTAAAAGCTTTATATTGTCTAGGGATAGCTTCTCAAGCGGGTATTTCTTAGGGTGTTTAAGTATTAAGGCTCCTTTAAATTTCTCTCTGCTGCCTTGTACTCCTGGGAGAAGATTAGATGCCATATTGATGATTTCTTCCATTTTGTAAGTTTTCTTTGTATTGTATAGCTTGTATGGTGGATCTAGGAATATAATGTCGAAGGTTTCCATAGATTCTTCGTTGTTTTTTTTGTAAAGATATTCCGCTACTTTGGATTTGATGACTTCGGAATCAAGTAAGAATCCTGTACTAGAGATGTTTTTCTGTAATATATAGATGGCGTTTTTAGAGGCTTCGACAAAGGTGGCATGATCTGCACCTCTTGAAAGTGCCTCTAAACCAAAGGAACCACTGCCCGCATATAGATCTAAGACCTTTCTTTTGTATATGTCTTTCTGGAGAATGTCGAAGATTTGAACCTTCATTCTGTCTGTTAGTGGTCTTGTTGTTTTTGGTATTTCCAGTTTAAAGTTTTTTGCTTTTCCTGCGGTAATTCTAACAAAAGTTTTAATGGTGGGTTCTTTGTGTAGTATTTTTTCTCTGAGGAAGACCTTTTCTCTTTCGTCAAACTCCTCTGGAGTTTTTACTTTCCATTTATTTCTCTCTTTTCTCAATTTTTTTGCTGAGTCGTATTTTAAGCTCATGAGGACATTATACCCTATTTATAGGGTTTTTTTAACTTAAGGGTTTTTGAAACTAGGGCATATCAAGGATAATTCCGCCTAATTGTATATTTTGGAAAGTTGCATATGATCCTGCGGTTGTAAAGGTTCCGGTAGCCCATGGGCTTACAGCATTTGCTGAGTCCCAAAATCTTATTCTCCAGTAGTATGTTACTCCCTCAAGATTTAGAGTAGAACCATTGTAGGTTATATTGGGACTTCTAGCCCCCTGGGTTGTTGTTGACATGAATTGTTGACCAGAATCCCACATAACTGTCCCAGTAAATGTTTCGTTTGTGTTAACCTCAATCTCATAATAGTTGGAGAAGTCATATTGATTTGGGTCGTTGTATATTGCTGAGAATTTGGGATTAGTATCATTAACTCTTGGATTGTTTGTAATGCCATTTACTAATAGTCCAGTTGGCGCTGTTGGTGTTTGGTTTGTTTCCATTGTAAAGCTTGAGGTTGTTGACCATGGGCTTACTGAGTTTACACTGTCCCAGAATCTGATTCTCCAATAATATGTTGCTCCATTTAGTGATAGTGCTGTCCCGTCATATGTGATCTCTGGTGATCTGGAGCCTTTATTTGTTTTTGCCATTGAGGTCTGTCCAGTATCCCACATGACACTTCCGGTAAAGCCAGAAGCTGTATTAACCTCTATTTCGAAATTTTCTGAATATTCTATTGTGGAGCAGGTGTCTGGGTCGTTAAATATTGCACTAAATGTAGGGTCTAGTATCCCAATATCTATTGGATTAACGAGGCTTTCTGTTAATGGTTGTGTGGGTGTTGTTGGAGGGATATTCATTCTAAAGTTCGCAGTGGCAGACCAAGGGCTTACTGTTCCATATGCGTCTGCAAATCTAATTCTCCAGTAGTATGTTGTGCCGTTAAAAGTTAGGGTTGTCCCAGCGTAGGATATGGGATCTGTTCTAGTTGCATTAGCAGTATTTATACCCCCAGTAAGCCCGCTGTCCCACATTGTGGTTCCAGTGAAGGAGGAATTAGTATTTACTTGAATCTGGTATTGAGAGGCAGAGTGTCCGTCAGGATCATTAAATATTGCAGTAAACTCTGGAGTAGCATCTGATACACATGTAGGGTCTGTTGCTCCTTCTGTCTCAAGATAGGTAGGGGTTGAAGGAGCTTGGTTCATGGTGAATTGAGCAACAGCAGAGTAAGGACTAGTTAACAAGTACCTGTCGGACATTCTAATTTTCCAGTAGTAAGTAGAACCATCAAGGCTTAATGCCGATCCTCCATAGTTTATATTAGGACTTCTCTGTCCTTGCTCTGTTTGTGTCATGGATGTTAATCCACTGTCCCACATAGTTGTCCCAGTGAATGTGTCATTTGTGTTGATTTGGATTTGGTATTGTTCTGAGTAATCACTACTATCTGGATCGTTGAATATTGCAGAAAAGTAGGGAGTTGTATCAGCGATAACTGCTGGACTAGGAGTGTCTTCTATAAGGAGGTTAGTAGGTGCTGTTGGGGCAGAGTTTGCTACTTCCCAGTCTGCTTGGATGGTCATTGCCTCAGTCACACTGCTACATGCTCCTGTTAAGGGAGTAAAGGTTCCAGCACAGGCACCACTAGTTATTGTGAATCCGGTAAGGTTGTAATCCAGACGACTACAAGATGGGCCTGCGGCAGAGCTTCCATGGTCTACGGTTCTACTTGTGGGGGTGCATGTTCCTCCATTGGCATTATATGAGACAAGATATGTCTTTATAGCCCAGTTTGCTTGGATAGTCATTGCCTGTGTCACACCACTACATGCTCCTGTTGATGAGGTGAAAGTCCCACCACAGGCACCACTAGTTATTGTGAATCCAGTAAGGTTGTAACCCTCACGACTACAAGACGGGCCTGCGGCGGAACTTCCATGGTCTACGGTTCTACTTGTGGGGGTACATGTCCCGCCATTTGCATCATATGAGACAAGATAGGTCTTTATAGCCCAGTTTGCTTGGATAGTCATTGCCTGAGTCACACTGCTACATGCTCCAGTTGAGGGGGTAAAAGTTCCAGCACAGCCTCCACTCGTTATTGTGAATCCGGTAAGGTTGTAACCCTCACGACTACAAGACGGGCCTGCGGCAGAGCTTCCATGGTCTACGGTTCTACTTGTGGGGGTACATGTTCCTCCATTGGCATTATATGAGACGACATATGTTTTTATAGCCCAGTTTGCTTGGATAGTCACATCGGAAGTCACATTACTACAATATCCTGTTGAAGGGGTTAGTGTGCAGGTTCCGGCTGTTTTAGTAAATCCTGTAAGATTGTAGTTTGTCCTAGAACAGGAAGGAGCATCAGCTGCACTTCCTCTACATAATACCCTGCTAGATGGGGTACATGTCCCACCATTTGCATCATAAGAGACAGTATGTTTTACAAGCCAACAGGTTCTTGAGGAACTTCCGCAGGAACTTCCATTACAATATGTCTTTGTACAAGAGGTGCTTGTGGTAGAGCATCCCGTGTTTGTTGTAGAATATCCAGTCGGACATTCTGGAGGAGTACAATCCCGACAGAGTCCAAGGCAACAATACATGGTTGTTGCCCCACCATCGCAGTTTGTACAAATGACCCCCCCCGAAAAGGGCTGATACACACAGCCACAGCAAACATCACATCCTACAGTTCCACAGCACCAATGGTTAGTACAGGTAACAGCATAGGCTGGTTCTGGTTCATACAAATTTGTAAGCGTGAAGACAAGAGAATAAATGAGGAGAATTCCCATAAAAATCTTCACAAAGGTTCTTTTTTCTAATGGAACTAATAACCTCATATTCTTTTATATCTGTTTAGATTTCTTACCCTTTTTCTGCCTCTTCATAACCTTCCCTAATATCCATCCCAGAATGAAAGCCACGGGGACTAGGATAATAGTAACAATATATGAAGTCTTCGTTTCTGTAACAATCTTTATTATATTATTCTCCTCTTCCAATGGGTCCATCAAGGAATCACTGTTTCCTAGAACTAGAGTTAGAACCTCCTCTGCCTCTTCTAGCTCTCCTTCTCCTGCCCTTACAACATATTGTCCTTCCTCCATATCTGTTATGCTAAATAGTATGAACCAGTACCCATCCTCTCTTGCGGTAGTTGTTAATTCTTTCTCCGCAAAATATACATAAACTTCACTATTAGGTTTTGCTGAACCTGCTAGTCTAACCGCATCATCTGCTTTAACTGTGACTTTATCTCCATCGGTGATCTCTACAGATTCATTATTAATCATTACACTAAGTAAAGTAACCGAAGGGGTTGTTTCCTCTTCTGCTTCTGTTGTAGTGACTTCTTCCTCTTGTGCATAAACAATCCCATCTTTAGGAAGATCCCTCAGGGTTAATAAACTTGTAGAGGAGATAGAAAAAGATAGAATGAAAATAGATAAGATTCTAAGAAGCATACTTAGGAATGGTCAGTTTAAATATATAACTAATTCATTTTGTAATAATCTCACCAAGTTGTCAACAGCTTTTAGTTCTGGAAAAGATATTTGTAGAAAAGAATTTTACAACTTTGGGGCAGTGCTATTTCCATAAAGAAAATATATTGTTTTTCCTTCTGCAGGGATAGAGGTTATTTTGATTGAAACCTTAGTATTCTCGCTGTTACAACCGTCTTTTGTGTTATTTCCTCCCAGTATCTCAAAGTCCAAGGGGGTCTCATTGTCATCATCTAGAAATCTCATGTCATTACAAGTTGGTTGTAATTTGCCAAGTTCAATAAGTTCTCTAGTATTGATTATTATCTCTACATCTTGTGTAAAAGTTAAACGGTTTTTTTCATTCTCTATCTTTATTCCCTTTCTATAAAGCCAGGTACTACTTTCTCCTGCAATCTCTGGTTGATCTATGATGCTACTATTTTTTTGATCTTGAATCATTTTGACACTAATGCCAATAGTGATAAGCAAGATTAAAATGGTAATTTTCTTTCCTATATCCATAACGATATATTGTAGCAAAAAGAGAGGAAAAGTTTTCTAGTTGAAAGTTTTATCTGTTTCTCCTTGTTATTTCGTAAAGCACTGTGGTGGCACAATTTGCTACATTTAGGGATTCTTTCATCCCTCTCATGGGAACCATTATTTTCTCTGTAGAGAATTCATCAAGGATTTTTTCATCCACACCTTTTTTCTCATGGCCAAATACTAGGGCCACTTCATTGGGGTAATCTATTTCTTGAAAGTTCTTAGCATCCTCTGTTAATTCAACTGAGTATATTGGGATATTCATCTCCTTAATCTCTTCAAGTGCATCTTCCGTAGTATCATAGTGTTCAGAAGGAACCATATCTGTCGCTCCTAGAGCAGTTTTTTCGAGTTTGGGATTTCCTATGTCTGTGGTTATTCCACATAGATAAATTTTCTCTACAGAACCTGCTCCATCTGCCGACCTAAAGATACTTCCTACATTAAAAACAGATCTTATATTGTCTAGAACTATGTGTATTTTCATCTAAATATATCTCTTAAGATTTTTTCTGGATTATTATCTTCTTTTAGATACTCCTTTGCAAGTCTTCTAGCCTTATTAAATAGTTTAATGTCATGTACAGAGGCCACCTTGAAGTTGGGGATACCAGATTGTCTTAGTCCATAAACCTCACCAGGTCCCCTACTCTCTAAGTCGTACTCTGCTACCTCGAAGCCACTGCTATGATTTGCGAAATAGATTAATCTCTTTTGTGAAGGGGAATCTTTTTCTACACTAGAACTGGGTATAACAAAACAGTAAGATTCTTTCTCACCTCTCCCAACTCTTCCTCTTAACTGGTGGAGTTGTGCAAGTCCAAACCTCTCAGCGTCTTCTATCACCATTATTGTTGCATCTGGGATATCTATTCCAACCTCTATGACTGTGGTGGATACTAAGATCTGTATCTTTTTATTCTTAAAATCTTTTAATAGCTTATCTTTCTCTTTTTCTTTTAACCTTCCGTGGAGAAAATCTACAGTTAAGCCCTTAAACAGCTTCTTTAGGTATTCTACTTCTACTAAAACTGCTTTCGCATTAAGTTTCTCAGATTCTTCTATTAATGGATATATTACAAAGGCTTGGTTTTCATAATTGTCGTCTTTTTTACTTTTTTGGATTTTATCTTTTATCCAGTTAAAACAATCTTCCCGTTTTCTATATGGGGTAAAGTATGTTTTTATTTCTTTTTGGTATTTTGGCTTCTGTCTTATTTCGGAGACATCTAGCCCTCCAAAGAATATCTCAGTAAGACTTCTTGGTATCGGGGTTGCTGTCATTGTTAGGTAGTGTGGAGTACTTTTAGTCTTTTCCTTGAAATAATCTCTTTGTTCTACACCGAACCTGTGCTGTTCATCAATTATTACTAGATTCAGATCTTTTGGAAGTTCTTTCTCATATAGTATCGCATGTGTCCCTATTATGAGTTTGTTGTCTGCCTTTTTAATTGTCTTTTTGGTGGATATACAGAGTTCAACCTCTATCCCGAAATCGCTAAATATCTTGTTAAAAGTTTCGTAGTGTTGTTTGGCAAGGACTGTTGTTGGTGCAACAAGTATACTGGAGTGGCCATTTTTGATTGTGTTTACTATTGCTACTGCTGCAACTATCGTTTTTCCACTTCCTACATCTCCATTTAGTAAGCGGTTCATAGGTTTCTTTTCGCTTGTATCTTGGAGGATTTCCTCAATGGCTCTGTTTTGATCTTCAGTTAATTCGAATGGAAGAGATTTTATGAAATCGTTTAATATAGAAGATTTTATTTCCATCGGTTGGCTTATCTCCTTTTCCTGTTTAAGTTTCTGTGTTTCTATCTTAAATGCAATTCTAAGCATCTCGTCAAAAGCGAGTCTTCTTCTAGCGATATTGACATCATCCTTTTCTTTCGGAAAGTGAATCTTCTCAAGTGCTTCATCGAGGGCTATTAGTTCCAATTTCTTCAAAGATTTTTTGGGCAGAGGATCGGTTAGTAATTTACTAAAACCACTAGCTTCTTCTTTTAGTGTTTTTATTTTGGATCTAATAACTCTGGAGCTTAATCCTTTTGTCTCT
>DAOTFQ010000003.1:0-19283 GCA_035446665.1 Candidatus Dojkabacteria bacterium
ATATCTAGATAACCACTCTTTAATCTGGAAAGATCTACAACTCCTTGGACAGGAGATATGACCTTCTTTACAGAAAGGCCTCCAGACATAACCCTTTCTACTAGAACATCTCCCTTTCCGACAAGCTCTCCGTCTATGCAATTTATATGCTCTCTTAGTTTCCCAATCTGGACATCTATTTCTTCTGGGAGGTAGAAAGAGTGTGTTATATGGCTTCCACTCTTTGTTAATATCTCTTCCCCTTTCTTTATCCCCTCCCCTACTTTTACAGAAACTCTGTCTCCCGATTGGTATGGGATACTAAAATGGAAACTTTTATATTTTTCAAAGATCTTTCTTCTTACTATCATTTCATCCAGTCCTGTAATTTAGATTTATTAGAATAGCTATCAGGGCCATAGACTATTGGCCGAGGTCTAGCATCTATTAGCACGGATTCATATCTCTTTCCTTCCTTTGAGGAAACTAAATCTATTCCCGTACCCCTCTCGGGAGGGATCCTGAAACTTTCTTTAAGAACACCGCTCATTACAAACTTATCTTGGTCAGGGAGATCAATATAATTGAACTTACAGGAGACTGCTAAGATTTCACTTTCTTTCTGTTCAAGAGATTCAATCTTTCCATTAAAAACCACTTTGTTCGGTGTTGTAAATTTATGACGAGGGATGACGACTTTGGTAAAACTCGGATGCATAACTTTGCTTGTTAGGATAACATCCATAGACTTGGTGGCATTGACATAGCTCTTCCCATAGGATAGTAACCTCATGTCCAAATCCCATGTACAGTCAAAGTACCCTTCTAGCTCTAGTCCATCAATTAGTGTCAAAAGTGTTTTAGATTTACCTAATACTTGAGGGATGTATCCAGAGACGATTAGACAACTTTCTTTCCCAGAAAGTCCAAATCCTTCTAATTTTTCTTTATTATCCCTGAATAGAGAGTGATTCTGTATGGTTGAATAAGATCTCAGGATATCTAAGATATTAGGGTCTTCGGAAGTTAGTACCCTATTAAGAACAAAGTTACTCCAATAATTAAATATTTCTTTTGAGTTAAGATCTGTCCCTAGAAAGGCTTTAAATCTGGAATCCTTAACACTGTCTATTAAAGAGAGGTCGTTTTTCCAACTGATTTTGGCCCTAGAAAAGACCCTTTTTTCAGATTTCTCTTTCTTGTCATAGAACTTTCTTACTCTGAATATTGAAAAATCCATAAGATCCATATCCACATACATAATGTCTTCATATTCACCCTTCTCTATAAGCTCTTCAAGCGTTTCTTGCATGTACCTGTCATCTACAACTCTCAAGGAGATATCCTTTGAAAAATCTCTTATAGAGGAGAATATCTTGTCAAAGAATTCTTGGTTGTCATCTATCTGAACTCTTATTCCACTAACACCATCTCCCTCGTCTTTAAACTGACGGAATGTAAAAATTGAGTTTTTATCTCTATCTACAATGTCCCAATTAAAGACTCTTTCCAGATTGTCAAAGTAGTTGTACCAAAACTCCCTTGTAAAGACATCATCATCCAACCTGTGTCTAAGTGGATGGAGATCTGTAAAATCTCCAAGGATGTATTCCCTCCTGGCATTATGGTCTGTGTAAGCTAAATGAGCCCACAGACCATTATCTTTTATAACTAGGCTTAAATATGCATTTTTCTCAAGTAAAGGCAGTTTTGACATCGTTGTATTATATTACTTAAAAGTAACTTTATTTTCAATAAAAACAATAATTTTAGCTCAGCAAAATAAAAAAGGGAGACCCTAGGGTCTCCCTTTTAATTCCTTAATTCGTCTAAAAGACTATTCGTCTGAAGAGTATGGAAGTAAAGCCATATATCTAGCCCTCTTTATAGCCCGAGTTAATCTTCTTTGATGCTTATGACACACCCCAGATTTCTCAGTGGAAATAATTTTACCCTTAACAGAGGTATATTTCTTAAGCTGGTACACATCCTTGTAAGAAACGTCTTTTATTCCTGCTTCGCAGAGAGGACATTTCAAATTCTGAACTACTCTTCTCCTTCTCCTGGGTCTCCTTCTCTCAGTAGTCTGAGTGTTGTCGTTATCACTTTCGTCTTCGGTTATTTTTCTATCATCAAAGACATCATCCAATGTTGGTTTTATCTCTCCTATATTTTTTACTTCTTCAGCCATCTATCTTCTAAATGTAAATTAAAATGGTAAATCTTCCTCCAATGGGTCTTCTTCTTTACTTTCTTCACTTTCTTCCTCAGGTGCCTCCTCCTTCGCAGGGGCTTCCTTCTTTTCCTGACTACCTTGCATCTCCTCCTCTATTCCTGCACCTTCCTTTCCCTTGCTATCCAATAGTATCATCTCATCAACTCTGATTTCTGTCTTATATCTAGTAACACCATCATCACCCTCCCATGACCTTGTATTTAAGGATCCTTCTATATAGACCTTCATTCCCTTTGCTAAAAGTTGCTGACATATCTCAGCCATTTTATTCCATGCTACCAAGTTGTGGAATTCAGCTAACTCTTTGGTCTCACCGTCTGAGTCTTTCCAAGACTTGTTAGTAGCCATTCCAAATGTAACAACAGGTGTTCCAGAGTTTGTGTATCTCATTTCTGGATCCCTGGTTAAGTTCCCAATGAGGAGAACTTTATTTAAAGATCTTGCCGCCATTTTAAAAATATTTATAAATTAACTTACCTCTAACTTTACAACCATATTATTAAATCCCTATTAAATCTCTAGCTCTTTTTTCTTAATCCCTGTCCCTATTTTATCAACATTCTCTATCTCCACTACCATAAATCTCAATATCTCCTGCTTTAATTGCATCTGCCTCTTAATCTCAGCTATCTTGCCTGGAGATACCTTGAAGTTGTAGATTATGTAATAACCTTCATTATGACCATTTATCTTGTATGCTAGATATCTTTTGCCCCAAACATCTACATCTAAAACCTCTCCACCATCATCTTGAACCATATCCACAAACTCTTTATGCAATTCTTTCCTCAAATCGTCTGGTAAAAGTGGTTTTAAAGCCACCATCATCTCGTAATTTTTCAATTTCTTATCGGCCATCAATACTTAGATACTTTAAATTATCTTGCGAATGGAATTCTAGCAGAAAAAATTAGTTTACACAACAATCTCTATGTATACTCCACACACTAAGCAGAAGAATATTAACATTATTTTTGCTAGATTTCAAAATACAAATACAGATATTCCTTTCCAATGAGCAATCTACTTAGTATTAGCTAATATAATAATATAATCTCCATCCTCAACTACATACTCTTTGCCATGGTTCTTAACCAGGCCCTTCTCCTTTGCTTCAACCCAGCCACCAACTTCCAACATTTTCTCTAAATTAACAACATCTGCTGTTATGAAGCCCTTTTCAAGATCGGTATGTATGACGCCTGCAGCTTCTTTTGCAGTACTACCCTTTGCAATACTCCACGCATTACATTCCTTTTCAGACCCAGTATAAAAGGTAATTAGATTTAGAACCTCAAAAGCTCCTTCTATAATATCTTCAACTGTTTTTGGCTTTTCATCAAACATCTCCATATATTCTTGAATCTCCCCTTCCTCCATCTCTGCGATTTCAGATAGAAGTTTTATATCTACAACAAGGACTTTGTCTCCAGTCTCATCCTCTAACCCTTTTTCCCAATTAGCTATCTTCTCCTTATCTATATCTGCTCTACTGTTTAGTATGAAAAATCTCTTTTTGTTCGTAAGTAAAGATAGTTCCGCAAGGATTTCTTTCTCTTCATTGTTTAACTTCATATCTATTACAGGAATTCCTTCATTGAGCTCCTCTAATACTCTCTTCAACAATTTTACCTCTACACTAGCCTTCTCATCCCCTATTCTCTTCATTTTCTCCGAACTTCCCATTCTCTTTTCCACACTCTCTATATCCTTTAGAATTAATTCCGATTGAACTATTTCGTAATCTGCAAGAGGGTCTATTCTGTCGTAGACATGGGTTATCTTCTCACTCTCAAAAGCCCTTAAAACATACATAATAACATCTACCTCCCTAATGTGTGAAAGAAATTGGTTTCCTAAACCTTCTCCCTTTGAGGCCCCCTTAACCAACCCTGCAATATCTACAAACCTCATCATAGAGGGAACAATCTTTTCTGCATTAAAATGTTTTGCTAATTTCTCTAACCTTTCATCTGGGACCTGAACTACTCCAATATTCTTATCTATAGTACAAAAGGGGAAATTCTCTGCAGGGACCGACATCTTCGTTAGAACATTAAACATTGTTGACTTCCCTACATTTGGTAATCCCACTATACCTAGAGAAAATGAATGCGATTGTTTAATTGACATAAGCGGATTATATAATAATTCTTAATGATATGATATATATAGTATATACAAAGTTCTACAGATTACTTGTATAAAGTTTAGATTAATTTGCTGCCCTAATAATGAAAGATTGGCTTAAAAACATCCTCCTATCTATAACTTTGCTCTCCATACCCTTCTACTCCATTTCTGAAGTCAATGCTCAAGAAGAGGATTTTGTTATAGATACAAATACTGAGGTTCGCTATACAACAGGGGATGACTTTGCCACTGTAACTACGGAATATATAAGGAATGTCAAAAACAGCGCATACTATTTCCCTGCAAGTGGGGAGAAAATATTTCACATTCCAGATATTACCGACAGTTCTGAAGATGAAATTAAGGTCGAAAGGAAATATAAGTTAGAGAACCTGATTGTCGAAGATTCTGTCGGGAATGAGATAAATTATTCAATAGAAGAAAACGATATTGGAGAGGGGATATACGTAACAGTTCCAAACTACAAAACAACAACATCTAATTCCCCTTACCACATAGTCCTAGAGTACAAGACACACGACTTTGTACTTAAAATTGGGAATTTTGTTAATATAATAGGCCCTTCCCTCCCCAAAGATACTGTGTTTGAAAAGACAGATGAAGAGACTGGAACATTAACCATTTTTAATTACAACTTTACTGTAGTAGTAGACGAAAATATTCCTACGCTTGCTAAAGCTTATCCTAAATACACAAAGAGTGAGGAGAAGGGAAGGCAGTATTTTAAATTTAACCAAACAGACAGAATAGGGAATTCACCCTCTCTAGAATTTGGAACCTCTGTACTCTATAAATTTAACCTAGAATACACTACCCAACAGACAGATAACTTTATACCAGAGAAATATTCTAATCTTTTTAATGCTTTATCTACAAATGTCTACGAGATCTCTTTACCAAGAGAATTTGCAGAAACAAATCAAAGAGTCTATCTCGAAAGTATTTCCCCTACCCCAAAGGATATATATATGGATGAGGAAGGTAATATTTTGGCTCTTTTTGAACTCCCAGCAAACAAAGATGACAAGATTGAGATAACAGGCTATATATCGGTCGAACAAGACAGTATAGAAGAGCAATCTAAAACCTTTGACATGTCCCTCAAAGATTACCTCGAGAAGATTAAAAGTAGTGACTACATCGGGAGATATCTGTCTGCAACAGAGTACTGGGAAATTAATGATGAATATATCAAGCAAGAGGCAGAGACCTTAATCAAAGACCAGGGTACCCTCCTTAATGTTATAGAGGCTAACTACAAATATATTACTGACAAATTAGAATATGACCAGAATAAGGCGACTTCTGAAAATACAAGAATTGGTGCCAAAGAGGCATTGTTAGGTGGTCCAGCAGTGTGTATGGAGTATGCAGATGTAATGATTTCCCTACTAAGAGCACAGGGAATTCCATCAAGAGCAGCACTAGGTTACGCAAATTTAAGAGAGGTTGCTCCCGATAACCAGGTAAGACACCAGTGGGTCCAGGTATGGGTCCCAGATTATGGGTGGCTTTCTGTAGACCCTACCTTTGAGAGTGACAATATGAAGATTGGTCAAATGGTGGACAGAGTTCTTTGGGAAGTCTTCAATGATGATTCGTTATCAAATATCAAGATATATTCGGCAAATGATATTGTTGATTTAACAACAGAGGGTTTTGTTGTGAATGTGTTTGGTGTTACAGATGAAGTAGATTTAGAAGCCCTAAAAACATATTCTGACTACACTCCTTCTGGAAAGGTACGGGAATCTCAGGATCCAAACATTAGTTCCTTTGTTGGTACTGCACTAAAAACAACGACATTGGGGAAAGCAGTACTTGTTACTTTGCCCGTGTTCTTAGTATTAGTTACATTAATAGCAATAATTTCCTTTATTTCAATCTTAATAAAGAGACAAAAAAGGAAAAGAACAGAGAGAAACAAAGAGAAGAGAAATTCTGCTATCTCGGTTTAAAAAAGAAACCTTCTGACTGATACCCTATCCAACCTATTACTTAAAGGTATATAACCTGTCTATATTAAGTAATTCCTTTGCCCCTCCCATTCTAGTCTCTGTAGTAGCATAGAGAGTTATAAGGGGTTCGCCTTTAGATACCTTGTCTCCAGGGACTTTGTGCATCTCCATCCCCGCTTCCTTAATTTTGGGATTACCTAAAGCCTTGGCTATTCTAACAAGTTCTTGGTTATTTAAGGTTTTAACAATTCCATCTCGGTCAGATAATAAATCGTGCTGTAGATGTGCTGTCTTTATCTCTGTAGACTTAAGCCTCTTAGTGGCTCCTTGGGCAAAAGCTATCTCCCAGAATTTATCTAGGGCTTTTCCAGAATCAAGAATCTCTCGTGCAAATTTTTTACCCTCTCCTCTCTTGACAGTCTTGGTCCCTTCGAAGAGTCTTGTTGCCATCTCTATGATAACTTTCTCCAACTCGTCACAACATCCCTCCTCTCTTTCAAGAATCCTCAGAGCCTCTCTTATCTCCATGTTTGGACCTATACTTCTACCATCAGGACCATTTATTGGTCTTTTAATCGTTTCACAATAGATATTAAATTTCTTAAAGAGTTTCTTAAATTCCCTATCTAGCATCTGGACATCATCAGGTCTCTCTATCTTAGAACCTTTACCATATGGCAAGTCTATAAGGATATGCGTGATTCCCATAGAGATCTTTTTTGCAACAATACTAACTAACACCTTCTGAAACTCTTGTATGCGAAGTGATCTTTCAACGTTAATAATTACATCATCTGCAGGGGAGATATCTAAGGATCCTCCCCAAATCATGCAACCTCCTGTTTCTTTTACAACTTCAATAACCTTCTCTTTAGAGAGAGCTACAGGCATAACAACTTCTAAAATGTCTGTGGTTCCTGCAGGAGAGGTTATTGCCCTAGTAGAGGTATTAGGCACTATTAATCCACCAGCTACAAGAATGGGAACCAATGTTGGGGTTATTGCTTTTCCTGCTACCCCACCAATGGAGTGCTTATCTGCAACAAGATGACCATTCCCATTAATTCCTTTAAAGCTAAGGGTGTCTCCTGATTCTGCCATACCTTTGGTCATCCAGTAGATCTCATCGTCATTGAAACCGGGGTTAAAGAATGTAGACACAAAGAATGCTATTTCTGTTTCCCTTAGCTTACGAGTCCCTATATCATTCATAATAAGCTTTAGATCCTCTTCCTTAAGATTATGACCTAGTAATTTCTTGCTTATTGCATCTAAAGATTTACTTGGCTGAGGGATATCTATAAAAATAGATGATCCACTATCTACCCTGTAATCTTTCCAGATCTCTTCAAACAAGCCTATCTCGCCTTCCGCCACCCTAGAATCTGTCTCCATAACATTTGCATGCAGCTCAACTTCCCCTATTCCAATAAGAGCTATCTCCCCTTCCCTAACACCTAATCTCTCGGCATCTTTTCTGTTTAAAACAATATTAAAATCATCATCTTCTCCCAAATCTAGATTTTTACTTCTTAAATAGAAAGCCATAATTATTCTGTAGAAAAATTTAACTAGTAAATAGCCAAGGATAATTCTCCTGCGCTGATTTTTTAATATCTCCTGGTTTTAGTATACCTAGTTCGGTAACATAGCCAGTTATTAATCCACTATCTATCACCTCAAAGGCTGGATTGTACATATGTAAACCTTTTGGAGCATCTTTCCAAAGTTCTTTGCTCTCCCTTATCTCTATCTCAATATTCTCATGGAAAGATTCTACATCTAATTTTAGGAATGGTGTGACAACATAAAAAGGTTTATCTGCATAATGTGCAGCCATAGCTACCCCCCAACTCCCAATCTTGTTAATTGCGTGACCTAATTGGGTCATTTCATCACAACCTATAAATACAATTTCAACAGGAATACTGCCTCTGTTTATTACAAAAGACTCTGCAGCACTGTCAGCTATTAATGTTGTTTTGATCCTGGCTTCAAGTAAACTTTTAGCCGTTATTCTTCCTTGGAATCTCGGTCTCGTCTCTGTACAAACTACTTCAAAATTTCCCTTGTTGTCTTTAATTGATTTAATTAGTGATACAACAGTAGAAGAGTGACAATGTGTAAAAATCTTGTTGTAATTTGAGAAGAATCTCCAGTTTTTTTCTATCAGGTTCTTCTTTGATTGTCCGATAACATCCAGAAAATCATCTGTTAGTGATACTAACTCACGTTTCATAGTGGCTAGCTCTGGTAAAACAGGAAATTTTTTACTGAAAAAATATTTCACATATTTAACACCATTTGTTGCCAATGGCTCATTCGCTCTTGCATGTGCAAGTCTCTCTGCTACTTCAAAAAACTCTTTGTAAAACAGTTCCTTGTCTTGAATCGAGCTTATATCTCCGTATAATTTCATACCTTCGAAGGTTGCAATAGCTATATTGGTTGCCCCCTGAATGTTCAAATCTCTTATATCTTTATAAATTTTTTCTATTTCTGGATACCTATTCATTTAGTCTGTTCACAAAATATAAACTAATCTAGATTCACCGCTTCCCCATGCTCAGGAACATATATCTCTGTATGAATATTCACTTCGTTCTGGAGATTGTTTCTGAAGGTGTAAATGATGTCTTCATCTCCGTGAACTAGGAAAATCTTTCTTGGACTATGCCCAAAGCTTCTTAACCAATACCTCAAATCTCTTTGGTCTCCATGGCCAGAAAACCCTCCTAATGTGAAAAGCTTTGCATTGTTCTGATACTCTTTCCCAAATATCCTAACTGTTTTCTCCTTCTCTACAATTCTTCTCCCTAAGGTTCCTCTTACCTGGTAGCCTACAATAACGATATGGGTTGTAGGATCCTCTATATTGTTCTTAAGGTGATGAAGAATTCTTCCTCCAGTACACATACCACTACCTGCGATTATCCCTATCCCCCTTTTTGCCGCTAGCCTTTTGGATTCATCTACTGAATCTATTTTAACAAGACCTTGGAAATCAAAGGGATCATCTCCCTTTTTAAGAAGTCTTTTAGCATCCTCATCATAAAAATTAGGATATTGCCTAAAAACTTCAGTTGCTTTAGAAGCCATAGGACTGTCTAAATATATTGGAATGTCTGAGATTATCTTGTTCTCTATAAATAAGTTTATCTCATAAAGGATTTCTTGGGTTCTCTCTATTGCAAATGATGGGATCAGAATGTTTCCACCCAATTTCTGTACACTCTGGATGGCAGAGAGGAATTCTAAGATCGTCTCGTCTCTATTTTTGTGCAACCTATTACCATATGTAGATTCACAGACGACATAATCTGCCTCTCTAATTAGGTCAGGATCTTTAACAATCCTAGCTCCTGGTTGACCTAGATCTCCGGAAAAAACAAGTTTCCTCTTTCTGTCTGCCTCGGTTTCTAACCAGAATTCAAATATTGCAGAGCCTAGTATATGGCCTGCATCTCTCATTCGGAATTCACAATCCTTTGTAATATTCACAGAGCTACCGTATGGATAAACTTCGAAAAATCTCATTGTCTCTTCTACGTCTTCTTCTGTAAAGAGAGGTTTTCTGAATTTTTCATCTTCAGAGTTTTGTTGGTTCTTTGGCCTAGCCAACCATCTTTCATATTCTTCTTTCTGTAATCCTGCTGAATCTAAAAGGATTATTTTTGTTAAATCCCTTGTTGGCTGTGTACTAATTATTCTGCCTCTAAATCCCTGCTTCACAAGTAAGGGGAGTCTTCCACTGTGATCAAAGTGTGCGTGAGTGAGAAATACAAAATCTATATCTGCAGGATTAAAGGGGAATGGTTCGTAGTTTCTTTCCTCTATTTCGCTAGGGCCCTGGAATGCACCACATTCTACAAGAAATTTAAGATTGCTCGTCTCTACATAGAAACAGGAACCAGTAACAGTTTTAGCAGCACCGAGAAATTGTATTTTCATTAGGCAGTATCTTAAAATAATCTGTATATATAATAAAGGATTAAGACAGGGAATGACAAGTATATTAATTCTTCTTGTTTAACTCTGTGGCTTTTTCAAGCAGAATATCCTTTCTGTTTAGAGCAGGATCTTCTACCACCATGTCCAAAAGTTCACTTAGTACTATTCCCATCTTGGGTCCTTTTTCTATACCAATGTTCATTAAATCTTCTCCAGAAACTTTTAGATCTGTTACTTTAAGAGCCATATCTTGTTTTCTAACTTCAGATATTCTCCTTTGTAAGATTGTTATTTCCTCTGGTTTAAATGCTGTAGCAGGATTAGATTGAGCATCTGCTAATCTAAGTTTAAATAGGTCATCTATATTCTCCTCCCCTACTCTCTGTATAAATCTTCTTACTGCCGTATCTGTCCATTGGTGTTTTTCAATATTTTCTTTTTCTTCGTCTGTCATCTCCTCTTGGACATGAGGAAAATAGAACATGTGATTTTCTATTAAAATCTTCACTCTGTTAATTTCAGATTGAGAAAATTTCATTCTTTGCATTATTTCCTCTGCAATATCTGCACCCATTTTGTCATGACCATAGAAATGCCCATTACCCATATCTGTTCTCGGCTTCGCAATGTCATGTAGAAGGGCAGCTAATTTAACACTATCATGAGCAACATCACAGGTTTTAAGGGCGTGTTTATATACGTCATGGGCATGAAAAAGTTTCTGCTCTACATCTACACCTTCTAATAATTCCGGCATAAAAAGACTAAGAAGACCAGATTCCCTCATTAGCTCTATCCCTACAGATGGTTTAGGAGAATTAATTAGCATTTTCATAAATTCGTCCCTTATTCTTTCCATAGAAACCTGTGCGGCAACCGGAATAGATTCCTTTATGGCTTTAAACGTTTCTTCTTCAATGTCAAAACCTAATTGGGCTGCCATCCTACAAGCTTTGAACGCACGCAAACCATCCTCCTTAAATCTCTCAAGGGGAGTCCCAACGGCTCTAACAACTTTCTTCTCTATATCCTTTACCCCACCATAAGGATCGTATATATCTACTTCAAAAGGCTCCTCTCTACCGTCTAGATTAAGTTGAGAAAGATCTAGGGCCATTGCATTGAAAGTAAAATCTCTTCTACCCAAGTCCTTGTTTATGTCATCTACAAAATTAACATTACTGGGCCATCTTCCATCCACATAGTCAGATTCACTCCTAAAGGTTGTAACTTCTACCTCATGAGTCTCCCCGTGTTTATCCTGGATTAGAGCGACTACGGTACCAAACTTAGCACCAGTAGATACAGCTTTCGGGAACATATTTAACATCTCATCTGGCAAAGCATTAGTTGCTATATCATAGTCATGTGGGGTCTTACCTAAAACAACATCCCTTAGTGCTCCCCCAACAATATATGCCTCATAACCCTCTTTTGTAAGAATTCTTCCTACCTTTTGTACATACTCTGGAATTACCATCTCTGTTTTCATCCTAATATATTACCACGCCTGTTTTAGGTAATACAAAATTATTATCTTCAATAAGATCCTCACTAGGGATTGCCTGCACACCCAGAACCGCTTCTTCCCTTACCAAATCATCTGAATCTAGATCCGGGGTGTCAGTCAACACAACGCTATCCTCCTTTAAAGTCCCTTCAGAATCTTCATCCGTTTCTTCACCAATTTCATCTTCCAGCAGCTCCTCAAGCTGCGGTTTTGTAAGAGGTATATTGACAGAATAAGGAATTTGGGTAATGCAGAAATCCTCACCCCCTGGTTTAAGATAAGAACCATTTACCCAACCACCATCCTCTCGAAAAGCTAGTGCCGTAATAGCGTCAGTAGTCGTCCAATCTGTTAGAGAGTTCCCATACAAGATACACTCCTTATCCGAATTAGGATTAGATATTGTTAACATACTACTCCACTCCTCACTCTCTAGGGCATATTGTATTTCTACTGTTTCCATTGCAGGAATTGTAAAGAAAGAATTAAAAACCCCATGAGAGATCTCTATATTTTCCAGATCCTCGCCTTTTAAGTTCCTCAAAACGATTCTCCCATTAATCCCCTGGCCTTCCACAAGCATTTCAATCTTTTCTATATTTATAGGGTCCTTTATAACGAAACTATCCATTATTGAAGATCCCCCCATTCCATTGTCCATTTGACCAGGGCCAACATACTCCTTCATAATCCCTCTTCTGGACAAAACCAACTGCTCCCACGAAATAGAGATATCTCTATAAAGAGCTCCAGAGTTGCCTGTAATTATATTCATCCAATTCCCCAACGAAGAGTCCCCTCTACTAAACGGTAAAAGAATTCTATTTACCTCAATACTGTGTTCAGGTCTAGTATCGTTTAGATAATAATAAAGAAGATCTACCTGTGTCCCAGGAGGACCACTGACTTTAGACAAAAGATCTCTTCTTCTTTGCCAATAGCTATTCTCCGTTAAAGATTCTAATGTGTAATTTCCCCAAACATCATCTGTTTTCACCCCCTCTACAAGAGAGACATCATATGAGAGACCAGGCTCAGAACCCCCTTTAGATAGAGGAATGCTCGAATAACTTATTCCCGTCGTCTGTCGATAGTGGTTAAAACTAGCATTATATATAAGGTCGAAACCGTCTGCACTAACAGGAGTACTCATTAACAAGAAAATAAATAGAAAAAGAAGCATATAAATAGCTTTTCAAATTAATGGGAATATCTTAACGGATGAGAATTAAATCTAGATTAATTTGGATTCCTTTGTCTTGTTCTTTATCCTTACTTTCTCTGTAACATAGAAGTTTCTCTTGAACCTAGTTTTCCCAAACATCATCTCCGTAAGAGCCTGTATATAGGGGATAAATGCAAAGGTTAACATATTAACAGCAATTAAGAAGGTCTCTAAAAAATCTAAAATATGCCTCCACCACTTCCAATCTTTAGGTACAGGAGTAATCTTTCTTCGCAACAAAACAAGAGGAATATTAGACAAAACTACAAGGGTAAATACATAACTTAAAATTCTAGGAAGATTGAACGCAAAGGTGCTGTATTGGTAAGTGGGATTTAGCCAACCCGTAATATTAAGTCCAAAGCTAAGAACAAACACAATTGTTAATACCCATAGGTAGTCAAACATCATTTTCATCATAACCAGCTTCTTTTGATTGGGAAAATTCTTTTTATCTGTGGACATCACTGCGAGAGCGATCGGGAAAGTAATAATTCCCCACCCCCATCTGTACTGCTGTTTATAAAAAGATATATGAGACTTAACAAAGGTCTCGTTCTCTACAGCATCGTTATATGTTGGAACATATACCTCTTGGCTCTTGAACCTACCCTTACTCCTAAGAATAGAATTCCAATAAAAGGCTGTGTCATCGTTGGGGATTTCTGGATCCCAAAACTCTATTTCTTCTAGAGTCTCAAGGTTAACTATATAGGAAGAGAATGTATCCTTGGTGTAAACCCTATCATTAGTGAAAGGTATCTTCATTGATTTGTCGAGGACCCAACAATGTAAAACCACAGCAGTCAACATGTTGGATTGTGTCCTAATAATAGGCGGAACATCCCAAATATTGTTATTAAAAGAGTGTACAGCAGAAGCAAAGAAAGTATATTTAGGATCTTCAGTTGTAAGGTATTTGTAAGTGACTGCAGAGAGATACTTAGGATGAGGCCTAAGGTCAGAATCACAAGTTATTAGTAAATAATTACAGGGGTCTTTCCCTTCCTCTCTTAAATCTTCTACCAAATGCCTAGCAGCCCAATTAATATTTGCACCTTTCACTCCTGCGACCTCTCCGGGAATTCCAGAAGGATGAATATAGTACCTCATGCTCCCAAA
This sequence comes from Candidatus Dojkabacteria bacterium, assembly GCA_035446665.1. GTDB lineage: Bacteria > Patescibacteriota > Dojkabacteria > SC72 > SC72 > UBA2177. Next base: position 14,136 of record DAOTFQ010000003.1, read on the forward strand.
TTTATCCCCATATTTCTCTTTAAGTTTCTTAAAGTTTTTAAGCTGAAGATCCTTTTTCCCCTCTTCCATTGCCATAACAACATCTATTTTTTCTGCTCCAATATCACTCTTTGCCCAAGCATCAAAAGAAGGCTCTAGAACATCTAAGGTTTCGGCATATACAGGACAGAGGTAAATATATCTCAAATCTTTAAACTTTGGAGAATCTAGATTCTCTATCTTCCCAACCCAATCTGTTGCTTTCTCCTCCTCCATCCTCTTAACTCCTATATATACACCCAGCAAAAATTTGATAGACCTAAAGAGCCAATACATAACCAAGAAAGACATATATACAACCATGGCCACATTCCATCTTAGTAATGCAAAGATTACTGGGAGTAATAGTAATGTCCATACAAATAAGCCTGGAAGAATCTCAAAGAATCTTCTCTTCCAATAGGGCATATCTGCAGGAAATCCTCCATCCCTATCCTTAGGTTTGTATATATTATTAGTCTTATCTTTTTCTAACTTATTCATATTCTATAAACATTCTATTCTAAATAAAAGAAGAAATCCATTTAAGGATTTTAGACAGCGGAGAGGGTGGGATTCGAACCCACGGTACAGTTTAACCCGTACAACGGTTTTCAAGACCGTCCCATTCGACCACTCTGGCACCTCTCCAAAAGCTTTAGAATTATATCAAAATTTGACTAATTAATGTATTTTACAATATGATTTATCTATGAAATCTGCCACACGGAAGCTTCCTAATTTATCGATACTATTATTACAAACCATACTTACAGTAATTTTTCCCATATCGACCTTCGCCTATGAAGTAGGTTCGACAAACTATAAACTCACAGGAGTTACTACTTCTGGACTTGGAGGAATCTTTGAATCTGCAAATTATAATCTACTGTCAAACACAGGACAGATTTCCGCAGACCCCAGAAATTACTCTACCAGCTACAGGATTAATCAAGGTCCTTCTGAAGCGTTTAGAGCAGCACAGGTGAATATACAGTGTTTTGAGACAGATACAGATGGGACTACTGACTGCACCTCCGGACCAACAGAACTCTTAAGTGGAGGAATGGTGGCCTTATGTGGAGGGACAGGATGCTATGACAGAGCTAGGTTCGAAATAGAACCATATACAAACCCAGATGACGCTCTGTATACAATACAGATTTCTACCGACAACTTCTCTTCAGATATTAAATGTATAAACGCCTCAACTTTCTATCCACAAGAATTATCCTCATGTGACATCAATGACTTTAGGAGTGAAACATTTTGGGAGGACGAGGACTTCAATATACTAGGGTTACAGGCAGATACCACATACTACATCAGAGTCTCCGCGCTACATGGAGATTTTACCCAATCAGAATACAGCCAGATTTCAAGTACAACAACTAGTACCCCGTACCTTTTCTTCGACATAGATATTGCAACACAACAAGGAGGGATGACCACTGTCCCGGTAACCGAAGGTAGGGTTTTACACTTTGACGCAACAACTATAACTGGTGCAAGCGATAACGACCCTATCACAACATGGGAAGATATCTCGGACACTGGGAATGACGCCTCGCAGGGGACATCATCCAGAAGACCTATATATAAAGAATCTGCCTTCAACAATCTCCCGGCACTGGAATTCGATCCAAGCAATTTAACTTCCCTAACCGCCTCATCTCCAGCAAGTATGGGGAATCAATATACAGCGTTTGCAGCGGTTTATCCCTATACCCAGACAGGAACAGGGGATTTTAGCACTTATGGATTTACGATAATGGCAACTACTACTAGATACGCCTTATGGTTTCTCCTTCGACAAGGAGAAATTAAACATTATGCATATAGCGGAAGTACCGGAACTTATGGACTAACCTCTGGGGCAAACGCTCCAAACAACAGTGGTTCTATAGTCACTGCTGATGCAACAATAAACACAACGGACGGAGCAAATATCTATCTAGATTCTAGTTTAGAAGTTACACACACCCCTGCAAATAACCCCTGGGAGGGAGCTTTTTGTATTGGGGACCTGAGAAATGGCCGTAATATCGGTTTTGACGGCCTCATTGGAGAGGTCATTATATACAATACAACCCTCTCCACAGAAGAAAGATCCTTGGTGGAACAATATCTAGGAGAGAAATGGCTTGGCTGGAGCCCAACTTCTGGTAACTACGCAGAGTCTTCACCACCCTACTCGGTTTCATTCAGCGGAGATGGCCGTCTGATTGCTGGTGCAGGGGCAGTTACAGCACCAACTCTTATATGGATGGATCTTGATAGTAGCTCAATGGGAGGATCCGCAATAATACAAAGAGGAGAGTATGGTGGGTTGTACAGTCCAACCACCACGGAGACAATAACTTCCAGTAATCTAGATTTAGATGGAGTTCTTGCAGAAGGTTTTGGCCTTCAAAACTATTTTATAAATTATGAATCATCTACTTACTTAGGGACAATAACCACAACAACAAACTATTCTGGCTCTGGCAATGTCGTCGGGGAGGTTCTAACGGATGCAAGAAAAATTTACGAGGCAAATGGCCCTATTAATAATGGCAGGATGGGATTATATCTAAAGGCGAGGGCTTCAGAAAGCAGGACCCCTGGGACAGATTACTCTGAATTTATAACCTTCGTTTCAGTCCCAAGGTATTAGAATTTTGTACTGAATTAATAGCTTATGAATTTAGATTGAAAACCCTTGACAGTATTCCTAGATTGAGATATCTTTTAACTAGATTAGTAATTAATTAATAGCTTGCTGCCCACTCAATATGAAAAAATATAACAAAGCAATCCCCATTTTAATCACCATTCTTGTTACAGGAGTCTTCTTTTTTGTACTCTCTCCTGTATTTAGATCACAGGCTGGAAGTCTAGCAGAATCATACCTATATCTCAGTAGAATACAGACAAGCTTAGACGGAACAGGGAGTAATGATGTTGAAATGGTATTAGCATTTCAGGCTAGCCAATCGTTCGCTAATCTAGACAATGCAAGAGTTGATATCTTCTTTCCAATGGATGATAATGCCGAATGGTGTAGAACAGCAGGAGCCCTAACCGTTACAGGAGTTGCAAGTGCTGCACCAGATACATCCGGCGCTATTGAAATTACCGCTTCCCTACCAGGAACGCTAGTCGCTGCTTGTACACAGGGAAATGGGACTACTACAGTTGATACCATATCTATAACTGGAGTCGGAGATATTGGAAATGTAGAAACATATGGTGTCAAACTGACAAGCAATACTGGGGTATTAGGTACATCAACTACTGCCGGTTCCAGAACTACCACAGTACAGGTGTCCGATGACAACAACCTAGACTCTTCCGCTTTTGGAGTATACTTGCTAACAGATGATACAGTTGAGGTAACTGCAACAGTTGCTGCTGCTCCTACAGTTACATGCACACTTAGTCCTGTAACAGTGGCTTTAGGAACATTGTATCCAGGTGGTGGTCTGGTAGAAGTTTCTTCAACAAATCAATTAAGTACAAGTTCAACAAATAGTGGCTACTATTGGGCCGCTTATGGACAAGGAAATGGTACTAATGCTGGATTATACTATGCTGGAGGTCCTTACCTAATACAATCGGGAACTGGAACAGGGACAGTAGATATTAGCACAGGTGGAACAGAAGGTTTCGGAATAAACCTAACACAACCCTCAGGAGCAACCGTCACTACAGATTTTAGCTATACAGCGAATGGTCCTGGAGTATATGGTTCCCTTGGAGCAACAGAGGCTGGTGCCAGATTAATCCTTTATAAGGCTACAGAAACCTCTCCGGCACATAGTTCTACCATTTATTATGGAGCAAGAGCTGGCTCAAGTGCCCTATCTGGATCATATACAGAATACGTCACGTATGTTTGTGGTGGTTACTACTAATTATGATGAAAAATTTAAAAAGATACTCTGCCCCATGGTTAAACAAACAAATAGTTTTATTCTTGGCAGTTTTTTTTGCCTTATTTTTTGCATTCCCTAAGCAAAATCTCTTTGCACAAACTTCATTAAATATAGGAACAGCCCCAGCTTCAGAGAAATTGACTCTACAACCAGGCGAGAAATATGAGGGGGAGATTGTTGTATGGAATCTCTCCGAGCGAACCACAACTTATGACATCTTTGTCAGAGGATTTAGACAGATAGAAAACCAACCAGGAACAGCCATAATGTTTACAGAGGAAGAAGAAGCAAGATCACTCTACTCTGCTGCCCCTTGGGTTACTGTAAGCAAACAAAAAGTAGACCTCATCCCAAACAGAAATGAAAAAATATTTTATGAAATTAATGTCCCTGAAGACGCAACAAAAGGTGAATATACGGTAATAATCGCCTTCATATCAGAAGATGTTCAACAACAATTGGGATCCACTGCAGCATTCACTTCCCTTTCTTCAGGAACCCCAATACTAGTTAAGGTCGGAGAAGATTTCGCAGAGAACGCAGAATTGCTTCAATTTGACACAGATAGAGATTGGTATGAGGAGCCTAATGTAAAATTCTTTACCAGAGTAAATAACTTAGGAGATACCCACATCACCCCTATTGGAGAAATCGTTCTCACAAACATATTTGACCAAGAAGTAGGCAAAATCGTCTTTAACGAAAGTGCTCAGAGTATACTAAGAGACAATTCTGCTAGTTATGAGACCCTCTGGGACTATGGTTCCTTCCTAAGCAATGACAACAAACTCATCCTAGGACCAATCCAGGCAGACCTAATCCTTATGTATAGAAACTTCCAACCAGGATTCGCTCCTCTTACAGCTACAACATCTTTCTGGATAATTCCTTGGAAATACATATTACTACTCCTACTCGTAATAATAACAACTGTGGTAATATTGAAGATGAGGAAAAGAAAAAAGGATAAACCTCCTCAACAATTACCTAAGTAATTCACAAATGGATGTTAAAAGTGCCCTTAGGAAGACAATTTACTTGTTTTTTTGTGCCCTACTCTTTGCCATCTCCACACCTAAAACAACTTATGCAAATTCCATAGCTCCACCCACAAGTGAATATCTCCTTACTACAGAAGAGAGAAGAGAAAGCACACTAACCTTCAAGAATAACTCCAGAAAGGAGATTTTCCTCTCCCCTGTTATATATTCCT
>DAOTFQ010000004.1:0-17735 GCA_035446665.1 Candidatus Dojkabacteria bacterium
CTTTCCTTTGGCAGATGTCTGAGACTCCTTAACAACTATCCTTATATCCCTCCCACCTACCCCCTGGATTCCTTCCTCATGAGGATCGGTAGGGAATGTTGTAACAACATCTAGCTTGAGTATATCTCCAGAGGTATATTCAAAGTATGAAGTTCTATCACTATTTCTAACATCTGCAATGGATAATATCCACCTGGCATTATCATCCACAATGGTTGCCATTTCAGAACTTCTTCCTTCAGTTCCTACCCCATCCCCATCTTCTACATAAGCGACAACTACAGCCTCTCTATGTTCAGGAAGACCCTCTATATCTCCACTCGCAGAATCGAAGGGAGGAGGAGAAGATAAAGTAGGTCCAGTTGTTACGGAATATTTGTTTCCATTGTTGTCATAAGTATCTGTACCAGATACTATTTCAAAGGAATATTTTGTTTCTGGAAGTAATCTTGCTGTAGAAACTAGATGGACATAGTACTCTCCTTTAGAGGAGACACCATCTCTTTCATCTGCAGCTTCGGATGTTAGGCTTGTAGATGATGTCCCATACTTTATATATCCCTCTTCCCTCTCCTGTGAAATCCACATTACACTGAATCCCGTATCTGTAAGGTTAACTATTCTTACACTCTCCTCTCCAGTTGGGGAATTTACTGTACTCCCAGAGGTAAGAATGTCTACCCACTCCACATCCTGTACTCGTTGGTAATCTCTTTCAGAATCTTCCTCTTCTAAAAGACCACTCTCCTGTAAAAAACCACTTTCCTGTAAAAGACCGCTCTCTTGTTCGGGCACAACCACTTCTTCTTCAATAGGTTCTTCAGGAGCAGATCCTAAGAAAGATGCTTCTGGAAATGGTAAGTACAAAGAGGTATTCTCTATAATATTAAGAGCATTAACGTCTTTTAATTTACCATTGCTATCAAAAAGTTCAGAAAATGTCCCTTCAAGAATAGCTCCTTCTTGGAGACCAGATACCGCAACAAGAACAAAGTTTGTGCTAGGACCAACAGAAACTAGAGAGTTACCATTTACAGTTCTCAAGGCGGAAAGGTCCATTATCCAGTTCCCACCTCTAGGCATTATTGCTGATACTGGGTATGCAGACTTATCTTTCAACATGGCATATACAACTATATCTTCCCCACTAGCTCCCGATACTGTCCCATGTATAGGGTTAGGTGTCGGAGCTTGAGCTGTGATAGGGGCTGTTTTGAATCTAAAACTTTTTCCATTTGAACTGTCGTATTTTTCACTGTCTGAGATTATGAAGAAACCATAATCTGTATTTGGTTCTAGATTCATAAGTTCTACATAGTGTGTTTTTGTTTTTCCAGTTCCTCTCTCATCCAAAACAGGACTCATTTCCTGACCATTAGAGACAGGAACTACAGAACCTGTAGCACTGACTTCGGTGGTCCAACTCACTGTAACGGAACTAGTTGTAAGGTTACTTAGGACAACATTCTGAGGCTTGGCCTCAACAGAGGCTCTTATAAAGAACTGATACACTTGGTAAGAAGCAAAAACAAGAATAGGGAGGCCTATTAGTAGTATTGCAATTATGATTAAATCTTTTCTTCTTTTAGTCGGAACAGTCGCTACTTTCATTAGTATTTATAATACCTATAAAAGGAGAAGAAGACAATTGAGTGAGAGTAATTTCCTTAGATTATTTTCTGCTAATACCCTCTAGAAAATCTTCTACTATCGTTACTGTATTTCCTATCTTCTTTATTGGTAACAGTATGGTGTCGTTTATAGATAGGATGGTTGCTTTAACTGTAGATACTGTTTCTTGAGCATCGTTTACTATTAGGACAGTTTGTTTCATTATTTCATCTGCATTCTTAATAATAACTCTGGAATCTTTTATTGCATCTCTGGATTCCTTAATTAGCATAGCTATGTAATAGAGGACTAGACAGAGCATGAATATTACTATACCTATAATTACCATCCAGTATGTTGCTGGTATTGTTTCCATATTTATTTTGTTTTCAAATTATTACTCATACTAAAGGATAGCAGAAGATATGGATTATTTCTAGTAACCCATATCTTTCCTTTAGCGGATAATTTAATATTTACTACTTACTTCTTAGTTTAGGTTGCCAATTACCTCTTCCCTCTAAGACTCTTACAAAGACAGATTCTAGAGAATTTATTGGGAAGTCAAAACCATATTCTTGACCTTCAGAGAATTGGAATCCTGCATAGCTTTGTTTCTCTTTTTCCCATTTAGATACATTGTCTGCTGTAAAGTTGGAAGCATTTATATCTGCTATCATACTCTTAGCTGTGTATGTCTTTACACCTGTTCCATATAATCCTATTAGATTCCAACCTTCAAAGAGTGTTACTGGAGCACTATCACCTGCACTTTCATATTTTACAGGTTGGCCCGTTAGGGTTATGGAGACATCCTCTTTCGCCTTAATTACATAGCCCTGTCCAGGGAGAAGTTGGAAATCATTTACTCCATACAACTCACTATTCTGACCTACCATCTTCCATCTTCCATCGTATTTAGATATTGAGTAAATTGAGTTGCCATATCTCTCGTTTAACTCCAACAATAGTGCTGCTCCTGAGCTTACGTCATAATCCGTTTCGACCAAGAATGGGAAAGCGACAAAGTTAAAACCTTCTTTTAGAGAATAATTGTAAACCAATTCAACTGGAGAAATCTTTAAAACCGCAGCATCCTCTCCGAGATTCTTATCCATACCTTTGTCGTATTGTCCATTCTTATTCACATCTATATATAATAGGGTCTGGACCTGATCTCCAGAGCTATCAACTAGAACTGAATATGTTTCTCCCTCATATTCCACAACATACACTCCCAAGGGGAGGTTAACAAACATTCCTGTCTCTGAGTCTAGCAGATATTGGACTTCTCCTTGTTGAGCGTGCACACTTTTGACATACCTGCCCAATGAAAACAGTCCCTTTGAATCCTTTTCGGGAAGATTCAAACCGACTGGGGGAGCACCATTACAATATAACGCCTCAATTCCTTCAGGTTGGGTTCCAAGTTTACAGGTATTCCCATTCTCCCAACAGACTTGCCCTGCTTCCGAACCCTCTTTACACCTCCTCCAGTCAGGACTAATTGATCCTTCTAATGTAGAACTTAACTTAGTCTGCCTACACCATTGTCCAGGGCGACGATAACCATCAACTCCCCCAATACAATAACAAACTACCACCCGATTCCCGGAAGAGTCATATTCAGGACATTTAGTGCCTGCGAGGATGGGTGGGCTCGATTCTACAGGTATAGTTTGCCCACCTCCAGGACCAGCATAGTCCAAAACAAAATCAGACTGAAGATAACAAACTTTGGGTCTGCCGCAATTATCTATAATTGAAGATTGATAGCAGTTATATCTCAACTCAACTGGGAAACATCTATCTAAGTTATAATCATCACTTAAATCTGCACAGCTTGACGAGACACAAGCATCATCAACTTTCCAACAAGTTAGATTACGAGTACACCTCTCATCGTAATAGTACGCAAAAACACATGAATTGCCACCTACCTCACACTCATCTTGAGAAGAATAAACGTATTCATTCTCACTAACTTCGGCACAGGTTTGGCAGGTTTCCTCTGTGGGAGTATCAGCTTCAGGAGTGGTTTCGGGAGGAGATTCTTCCCTCTTCCAACAAGTTAGAGTACCATTACACCCATTATCATAGTCCCCAGAAACACATGAATTGCCACCACTCTTACAGGAGGCCTCTGAGGCATAAGGACTTTCTCCATCACTAGCGTCAGAACAGTCATCGGGAGTACAAGTCTGTCTTTCTGCACAATTCTCTGCAGGATTATACTTAGTATTATCTGTCAACCACCTTCCTACATAATATCCATTTTGAATAACCCTACTACAGACCTTACAATCGGATCCCAACCTTGAAACCGTGCCTAGCGACACACCATTACATGTTATTGGGTTCTCTACGCCAGGAGGAACATTATCACCAGCACAATTTCTTGCCGATAAAGTCGCTACTGAACAATCACAATCATACCAATAACCGTCAGAACACTGCCTCTGACAAGGACCACAATACCCCGCAAATTGACAGGCATTTGCTGAACACCCAGGGGGGGTATTTCCCGCCGGCCTTGCAGCCAAAACCGTATGAACAAAAGGATTAGATAGTAATCCAAATTCAACCCCCTGCCTTCCCATCGGATTCTGAACATCTATGACATTCGCTTTCTCTGGGAAGTTAACAACTATCGGTTCAGCGGGGGACATTGACAAATCTTCCCTTCTCGTATCCCAAATTCCATACACTCCTGCATCCACAACTAAATCCACAAAAATTTCACTATCCACTGTACCATAAGTCTCCAGAAAAGGCTGTCCCAAGGAATCTATTGCCATGGAAACATCTACATACCAATTCCCGTCTTCCGTAACAGAGCTTGAAAAAACTGAGCTCCTTTCACCTGTTAGCTCATCATAGTAACTAAAGTAAACAATTGCATCTGATACTGGTATCAACTGGTCAATAGGTTTGTCATAACTACCTTCAGCGTCCTTAACTGAACCATATGCCGGATATGGAGCCTCTACGGACTGGGGGACAACCAAAGTCTTTACTACCTTATTCTTATTTACATCTTTAACCCTTCGAAAGAGTAACTGGTCTCCAACCATAAAAGAATATTCCATCTCCGATTCTAATCCCGTTACTGTTACATGATGGGTGTAATATTCCCCCATGTTCTCTACCACCACTTCTGTTTCGAAATCATCCATCGTAAGTGTAAGACTATCTCTGTTAGTCCCAACCTCAGAGGCTGCATTTAATTCTGCAACCCTTACATCCCTAGTATCATAAAACCTCTCCCCCCCTAAACCTAAAATCGTTAAAGGTAAAAAGTTATCCCCTTCAAAAACTAATGCTGTAGCAGAAGTGGGACTCTTAGTATTCCAACTTACCGTTACAGAACTAGATGTTACATTCGTAAACCTAACATCCCTAGGTGCTATACGAAAATATTCATAAACACCGAAACCCAATATTCCAATAATTAATAAAATAAAAATAGGCAACACAAACTTAAATGGACTCTTTTTTCCCTGATCCACCTGTTCAACATTTTCCATATACAAAGGAAGTTAAATTATATATTAATATGTAACATTAAACTCGGTAACATGTCAATATTAATGCTATAATCACACATGCAAAATTTCTTTATTAGACACAAACTCTCCCTAGGAGACATAGCAAACCTCTCTGACTCAGACAGCGAGCACATAATCAAGGAGAAACTCTACGACATAGAGGATGTTATTAAAATTCAGACATATGAGAGAGAATTCTTAGCACAGATAACAGACATAACAAAAAGTTCAGTAGAAATCCAAATAGTCGAGGATTTGGGAGAGAGAGAAAATGAATACACACCCAGTATTACAATTATCCAGTCATTGAGTAATGATACAAAGTTCAATTACTTTATAGAAAAAAGTGTAGAGATAGGAATAGAAAAAATAATACCAATACAATCTAAATATTCACTAAAGACCAAAGCCAAGGCAATTAGAGACACAGGTTATTGGAACAAACTAGTAAAAGATGCAGTTGAACAATCTAGAAACATATTCCCCACAATAATAGAAAAACCTGTTAGAATAAATGAGTTAAAAAACAGGGATTTAGAAGGAATTAAAATTTGCCTAAGTACAGAATCCACAAGTATAAAACCTAAATACCTAAATGAACTGCTTAGAACTGTAGACCTCTCATTACCAATATACATCGCCATAGGTCCTGAAAAGGGATGGAGTTCATCAGATATAAATATCTTCAAGGATATGGGGTTTGAATTTGTTAAACTAAAAGGCAACATACTAAGGACGGAAACTACGGGATTAGTAATAGGAAGTATAATTAAATACCTAAAAGGAGAAATATAAAAACATGAAAAAGAGATCCAACTACAACAAGCCAAGAAGAAGTCAACACTCTTACGACAAACCAAAAGAGAAGAGGGAATTTTACACAAAGGAAAACATTTTTGTTTCAAGAATGGCCAGTATATTACTCCTACCTAAATCCCAAATCGTTCCCCTATTCTCTCAGAGAGCAAAGACAACTATTAGGCTAAATCCTTTAAAAGAGGATGTTAAAAAAACAAAGAACTCTTTAATTAGAAAGGGTTATGATTTAGAACAGATTCCTTGGGAGGAAAATACCTACTTCGTTCTGAATCAAGATAAAAACGAAGTATCACAGAGTAGAGAATATGATGAAGGGAAATTCTACATACAGAACCTCTCAAGTATACTAGCCTCCATCCTACTAGAACCTAAGGAGGGAGAAAGAATATTAGATATGTGTGCGGCACCAGGGAGTAAGACAACACATATTGCAGCACTTACAGATAACCAAGCTGAGATTATTGCAAATGACTCTGAGATATCTAGGGTAAATTCATTAAACAGAGTTATTGATCAATTTGGGGTTAAAAATTGTAAGGCAACACTTAGTGATGGTGAAGACTTTGGTAAGAAATACCCTGTTAGCTTTGATAAGGTCCTACTAGATGCACCATGTAGTGGTGAGGGAATGATATACATGAGAGGTCCTAAGCCCTTGAGGTTCTGGAGTATACAGAAGGTAAATAGGTATTCACAGATACAAAGGAAATTAATAGAGAGTGCATTCTTGACATTAAATCATGGAGGGACAATGATTTATTCTACATGTACATTGGAACCTGAAGAGAACGAGGGTGTTGTAACATACCTACTAGAGAAATACCCTAATGCTAGAGTTGAAGAGATTAATCTACACCAGAGCATAAAGCATGAAAAAGGAATAACGAAATGGAGTGGTAACAAGTACCACCCCGATGTTAAAAAAACAATACGTATAACTCCGTCTAGTGAAATGATGGGCTTTTATATTGCGAAGATCTTCAAGGAATAACCTTAAGGTCTTAAAGTCACTCCAAATATCTGCCATGCATAAAATAAATGCGGCACAAAGAAAACCCCTCCTAAAAGGAGGGGTTAACCATCTAGAATCAAGAAGAGATCATTATTCTTCTATGCCCTTCTTACTTAATTTTATCTTTCCTTGGCTATCTATTCCAAGAACCTTAACCTTGATGATCTCTCCTTCGTTAACAAATTTCCTTACATCCTTAACGAATTCATCTGATAACTCGGATACATGAAGTAGTCCTGCAACTCCAGGAGCTAAATCTACAAAGGCACCATAGTTCATTATTGAAGCAACTTTACCTTCGTAAATTTCTCCTATCTCTGGCTGGAAGTCATATCCTGAGATTAATTTCTGTGCTTTATCTATAGATTCCTGAGAAGAACTATATATATTTACAGTTCCATCCTCCTCTATTTCTACTTCTGCACCAGTTCTTTCAGATATCTCTCTAATATTCTTTCCTCCTGGACCAATAATTTCACCTATCTTGTCCTTAGGAACTTTAATTTGGACAACCCTAGGAGCATGCTCTGCCATATCTTTCCTAGGTTCGGATATTGCTTCTGCCATCTTTTCTAAAACCTTCAATCTAGCATCTTTGGACTGTTTAAATGTCTGCTTTACAATCTCCATACTTAAACCCTTGGTTTTAGTATCCATCTGGACAGCTGTGACACCATCTCTAGTCCCAACAACCTTGAAATCCATATCTCCATAGAAGTCTTCTACTCCTTGCATATCTGTTAAAACCTTGAAACTTCCGTCTTCATCAGTCACAAGCCCACATGCAATTCCTCCAACAGGCTTTTTAATTGGAACTCCTGCTGCCATTAATGCCATACTAGAACCACAAGCTGAGGCCATTGAGCTAGAGCCATTTTCGCCTTGAATCTCACTCATTACCACCATCGTATATGGGAATTCCTCTTCTGAAGGAATAACTGGAAGTAAGCCCTTCTCTGCCAATTTACCATGACCAATTGCCCTTCTACTTGGAATCAATTGGGGTCTGTGTGCTTCTCCATACGCAAAGGGTAGATCGTTATAGAAGTGCATATATCTCTTCTCTCCCTCTCCCTCCATATTATCAACCAACATAACATCCCTAAGGCTCCCTAATGTAGCTATAGTAAGAACCTGCGTAACTCCTCTGGTAAATAGCGCTGATCCATGAACTCTAGGAAGTAAGTCCGTTTCGACATACATCTCTCTTATTTCTTCCATAGCCCTTCCGTCGGCTCTGACATTATCCTTAATGACCAACTTTCTCAAAGCTTTCTTAAGAAGTAAATCATATGCCTCATCCAAAGAGGACTTGGAGTGTTTGCCTTCAAACTCTTCGTGTAATTCTTGCTTTGTCGCTTCGTGCGTAGATGTTTCTGCATTCTTAAGATTCTCCTCTATTCTCTCTTCTCCCAAGAATTCCTTAACTTTATCAACTAGCTCTTGATCTAAAGCCATAGATTCATAGGTTTTGTCTTTAGGCTCTAATTGCGTGAGGAACTTGTTTTGCTCATCTATCCATGACTGCATATACTCTAGGGATTTTTCCATTCCCTTAATTATTAAATCTTCTTCAATATCATGACAGGCTCCGTCCATCATGGAGAATGTCTTTCCATCCCCTGCAACTACATAGTCCATACTCTCCTCTGGAGTTGTCTCATCCATAGTCTTTAAGAGATTTACTATTCTCCCATCCTCTAAACCGATCCTTACTCCTCCAATTGGACCTTCAAAAGGAGATGTTGAATTCATAAGTGCAACTGAGACTGTATTCAACGCCAATATTAGAGGATCATTCTCCTCATCATACGACATAACAGTAACGATTATGCTAACTTCATTCTTATAGTCTTTCGGGAACAGAGGCCTTATTGCTCTATCTATCATCCTTGCCCTTAAAACTGCATCATCCGATGGAAATCTCTCTCTCTTTACAAACCTAGAACCACTGATCTTTCCAGAAGCATAGAACTTCTCTATATATTCCACTGAAAGAGGAAAATAATCTAACTCTCCAGAAGCTTTCTGGGAGTTCACATTAACTGTGATTACAGTATCACCCATTCTCGCAAGAATAGAAGATTCTGACCTGGGAGCCAATTTCCCTGTTTCAAAGGAACACTTCCTCCCTTCTATTTCAAACTCGTGTTTGATTTCTTTAAACATATTATTTAATTATTAATTTAGTTACATAGATAATCTAGACGTAAGTATAGACAAATCTATTAAAAATGGAAAGTTTTTACAAAGAAAGAGGGTTGAATTATATCTTCAACTTTTTCGCTAGATCTTTATGCCTATCTGGTTCGTTGTTTTTTAAATATTGTATCAATCTTCTCCTCTTGCCTACCATATTCAAAAGACCCCTTCTAGAATGATTATCTTTTTTATGTTGCTTGAGATGTTCACTTAATTCCTCTATCTGTTTTGTGAGTAACGCAATTTGAACCTCTGGAGATCCTGTATCACCTTCGTGTAGTGCAAACTTTTTAACTGTTTCTTCCTTTTGGTCCTTTGTTAGTGACATATCTTTATAGATTAGCATTATATATTTACATTATCAAGAGGAATTTCTTGACAAAACAGCGATAATTCTATAATTTTATAGGCTTTCTGTCAAGCAATATAGCTTATTTTATAACCTTATAACAATATATTTTATCGCCTTCTTTTACTTCTATCTCTTTATCCATTAGCTGGATTCCACAATCAAAACCCTTTTTGACTTCCGTAACAGTAGCTTTGTTAATTCTCAGAGTTTTAATTTTAGATTCTGCGATAATTTCATCATCTCTTACAATATCGCACTTGTGATCCTTCTTTAGAACACCTTCCTCTACCCTCGATCCCAAAATTGTTGTACCATCAGAAAGTGTGAATAGTTGTCTCACTGTAGCATTTCCTATCTCCTCCTCTGCTGCAGAAGGTAGAGACATTAGGGATATAGCTTCCTCTATCTCTTCTATTAATTTATAGATGATATCGTAGGTTTTAATAAGGATTCTCTGTTTCTTGGCATAATTAGAAACCCCAGACTCTACTCCGACCTCGAAACCTATTACTATAGATTTAGAGAGTTCTGCTAATTCAACATCCTTTTGTGTTATATTACCTACTCCAGAATCTACGATATTCACTTTATATCCATCTTCCTCAATCTTTGATAAGGAATTTAATATCGCTTCTAGTGAACCCTCAGAAGAACTTTTTACAATTACATTGAGGGACTTGGTATCATCTCCCTCTTCTTTAATAGTAAAAAACTCTTCCATTGTCACCTCTTCTTTCTCTTCTTTTTTCTTCTGGGAAAATAGAGACTTTAGTAATCTTTCCTCCTTATTCTTAAGAGCATACACCACAGTTCCTAATTCAAGTAGATGGGAGATTCCAATAATCTTCCCTCCACAACCACAATCTAGAACACAGAAACTTCCTCCCTCTTCTGTCACCATTCCCTTAACCTTCTCTAATACAAACTCTTCGCCTACTCGATACCCCAACCAATCCCCTTGGCAAATTCCTCCTTGAACCAGTGTCACAGATGATGTGTTTCCCTTAAATTTATCTTTAACAGATTCTAAAACATATGCTTTTCCTAAAACTCCTTCTGGCAATTCTTCTCCTCCTTTTACTCCTTCCACTTCTGCTACAAGAAGTATTAACTCCAAGAGTTCGGGTATCCCTTTCCCAGTCTTCCCAGAGACCTCTATTACAGGAACCTTTCCACCTAGACCTTCTATCTGAAGACCGTTACTTACGATCTCTCTTTTAACCTTATCTAACTGAACATCTGGAAGATCTACTTTATTTATAACAACAATTGGTTTGGCATCTGAGTTCTTGATAATCTCTATTGATTCCTTAGTCTGTGGTTTAACTCCTGCATCTGCTGCAACAACTAAGAGAACAATATCTGCAATACTTCCTCCACGTGTTCTCATGAGATCAAAAGCTTCGTGCCCTGGGGTATCTATAAATGTAATTCTCTTACCTTCTGAGACATCTACGGTGAAAACAGAAACCTTCTGGGTTATTCCTCCCACTTCACAATCTTGAACATGACTCTGCCTTATCTTATCGAGGATAGTTGTCTTACCGTGGTCTACATGACCAAGAATGGTTACAATAGGGGGTCTAACACAATTAGTTGTGCTTTCGACTTTCTGCTTTGTGTCTTTCCCCTCCTTAGCCATTCTTTACCTTTAATCCTTAAATTATTTCTCTTTCTCATCTGCCTTCTCAGATTTGTCTTCTTCCTTTTTATTTTCAAGGTCTTCCTTCTTAACAACTTCACCGCTCGAACCAACGATATCTATTTTGTAACCTGTTAGTTTCCAAGCTAACCTAACATTCTGACCATCTCTTCCAATTGCTAAAGAAAGCTGATCGTCCTCTACAATTACTGTAGCGGTCTCACCTTCTATGGTTACCTCTTCTACCTTTGCTGGACTTAATGCCTTGGCTACAAATTCCTCAGGGTCTTCGTCCCATTCTATTATGTCAATCTTCTCTTCTCCTAATTCATTCATAACGTTTGCTATACGAATACCTCTTTGACCTACACATGAACCGATAGGGTCTACACCATCCTGTGTTGACTTAACTGCCATCTTACTTCTAGAACCAGCTTCCCTTGCTATTGCCATAACTTCTAAAACACCAGACTCTATCTCTGGAACTTCTAGCTTAAACAGCTCTATTAAGAACTTAGGGTCTGCTCTAGAAACAATCATTTGGGAATCAACAATGTCTTTTAACAAAACTTTATACCTATCCCCAAGTCTGTAGAATTCATTTGGAATTTGTTCCTCAGGAGGCATAAAAGCAGTAGCCTTTCCTATTTCAAATACAACCTCTCCTCTCTGCATCCTCTGCATCAAAGCTGTAAATACTTCTCCAACCTTATCACTATATTCACTTATAACTGCCTCTTTCTCAGATTCTCTTATCTTCTGCAAAATTACTTGCTTAGCAGTCTGTGCAGCAATTCTTCCAAAATCTTCTGTGGGCATTTCTATCTGAACAGAGTCTCCAACTTCTACACTCGGAGAGATCATTTCTGCTTCCTCTATGGATATTTCCATATCATTATCTTTAACTTTCTTTACAACTTCTTTAGTTGCAATTAATTTAAACTCCCCAGTCTCCCTATCTAATTCAACAGAGAGATTACTTCCTAACTCCTCCTCGTCCCTCTCCTCCTCGTTGAATTTCTCTTTTTTATAAGCAACCAAAATTGCTGATTCTAAAGCAGTAAAAATTTCTTCTTTTTCTATTCCTCTCTCTGCAGCTATTTGGTTTATAGCAGAGATAAATTCTGACATCATTGCCATCTTAATATTTGTCTCTTAATTTAAATATTAATAAACTGGTATAAAAAGAGTTGTTAAACTCATTTCTTGTCCCTTGTAATTATACACCTTTATGAATGTTTACGAAAAAAAAGGTGAGAATAATATCCTCACCCTCATCTTTGTATAACTTTCAGGTTCAGTATAACACAAATGTTAACAAAAAAACAATCAAGGGATTTATGGATTAAAAACCCCTACTAATCCTGCATTTCCCCAAGTTCTTCCCACAATTTCTTTTCCTTGTTGCTTATCCTTGTGGGAATATCTACATCAACACGGACATAGTGGTCTCCTCTCTTACCCTCTTGATTTAAGACTGGGCATCCTTTTCCTTTTAGTTTGAATATCGTCCCAGGTTGTGTTCCCTTTGGAATCTTTAATTTCACTTCCTTAAATATTGTTTCCACCCCTATCGTTCCTCCTAGGACAGCGATATGAACGGGGATCTCTTCCTGAGAGTATATGTCGTTGCCTCTTCTTTCAAACTTGGCAGAAGCCTCGACCTCTATCTCAATATATAGGTCCCCTGGGGTCCCCGCATTTCTTCCAGCATTACCCCCTCCCCTAAATCTAAGAATCATTCCATCATAGGCTCCTGCTGGAATTTTAATTGTTAAATCTTCCTCTTTCTCCGATACTCCCGTTCCCTTACATTTTGGACAGAGATTCTCTACGACCTTTCCTGTCCCTCCACAATTGGAACAAGTAGACATTACGGCCATCTGACCCAAAATTGTATTCCTTACCTGTCTTTCCTGACCTGTTCCTTTACAGACTGGACACTCCTTTATCTTCCCATCTTCACTCCCAGTTCCTTCACATTTGTCACAAGGCACATCTCTTTTTATCCGAATCTCATATTCTCCTCCACTCATGGCTTCATCAAAACTTACCTTTACTCTGTACCTAATATCTGCCCCTACATCCTCCTTTGGCCCTCCTCTTCTGCCACGAGTAGCACCTTGAGAGAAGTCAAAGCCGAATCCTCCAAAATCTCCACCACCTCCAAAGAATGTGTTGAAAATATCTCCCATGTCAAAAGGTACTCCCTGTTGGGTATAACTATAACCACCATTACCAGCACCAGGATTAAAACCTGCAGTTCCTGCATGACCATATTGGTCGTATGCAGATCTTTTACCTTCATCCGAAAGTGTCTCGTAAGCTTCTTGAACCTCCTTAAACTTCTCCTCAGCGTCTTCCCCCTTATTAACATCAGGATGATACTTCTTAACAAGTTTCCTGTAAGCTTTCTTTAATTCTTCTTTTGTTGCGTCCTTTTTTACTCCTAAGACTTCATAGTAATCTCTCTTTTCCATAGCAGATTGATTTTAGCAAACTGAACAAATCTTTGCTACCCCCTATTTCATCTCTAACCCTAAATCTGTTATATTAACAATATATGGAAAATAGCTGGAATGTATCTACACATAGTGAGAAAAAAGTAAAAAAAACAAGAATTATTGTATCTATTGTTTTGGCCACAACTGGGCTTGCCATTGTGGCCAGTCAGGTAATTCCTTTGACAAAATCATATGTCGAAGGAGTTGTTGAACAAAAAAGAACTGAGGTAAAGGTAGATCCTGTTCCAGAATCTTACAAGAAATTCATTGAGGAAGAATTTGCCTATTACGATCCTGGACAGAGTTATTTTGCGAATTTATCCCAACAGGTCGGAGATATAGATATGGTTGGGAGATATTCTTACGATCCCACAACTAAGGCACAAAGGCTAATCAAGATTAACAAGGATTACAAAAAAGATATGCTCTTGACAATAGAAAGTGTTGGGATTGAAAATACAAAAATCTCTCCCAATGTGGAGAGTGAAAACGAATCTGTTTACAACCAATACCTTAAAAACGGAGTTGCACACTTTAAAGGGACACCTCTACCTGGAGACGGCGGGAACTCCTTTATCTATGGACACAGTGCTGTGGAATCATTTTTCAGTAGACACAAAGATTTACCAGAGACTATATTCTCTCGCTTAAACGATATAGATATTGGGCAAAAAATAGTTGTAACCAGAGATGATAACGTATTAGAATATACAGTGCGAAATAAGAAAATTGTTGAACCAAACGATTTTACTATTTTGCAACCTATACAGAGTAAGGAAACTATAACCTTGATGACTTGCTGGCCGCTAGGAATAGGTTCTAAGAGATTAATAGTTGTAGCAGAAAGAAGAATATAGGGGAAGTTAGATTAACTAATAGAGGATTAAAATGGAAGACAAACAGAAAAAGACCTTAATAATTGTAGGTGTCGTAGTTGTAATATTGCTAATAGCCACAACGGTTCTGTTTCTACTAAGAGGAGACTCTGAAGACCCTGGACAGGAACCAGGAACACAAACTTCAGTGACACTTAGCTACTGGGGACTGTGGGAACCGCCTTCTGTTATGCAACCCCTGATAGATGAATTCGAAGCTGCAAACCCGGGTATTAACATAGAATATTCTCAGCAGACTTTCTCCAACTACGAATCTAAACTCTTTACAAGGCTTCAACAAGCAACAGGAAACGAGGAGCCTGCTCCAGATATCTTTAGGATACATAACACCTGGACTCCCAAATATTATTCATACCTAGCACCTATGCCCGCGGACATAATGAGTGTTGAAGAATACCAACAGAAATTCTATCCAACAGCTTTAAATGACTTCACTGCGAAAAATGGAAACATCTATGCCATACCATTGGAAATAGATGGATTAATGGTTTTTTACAATAAGCAATTACTTGCAGAAGAAGGAGTGACAGAACCTCCTGAGGATTGGGATAGTTTCTTTGAATTGGCAAGAGACCTAACTAAAAGAGATGCAAGTGGAAGAATTCTGCAGGCAGGTTTGGCAATAGGAACATCTAGAAATATAATGCACTCCGCAGAGATATTGGCATACATGCTCGCATTAGAAGATATCCAGGTAATGGACCAGACTAGAACACAGATATCGCTAAATACACCAAGAGTTCAGAGAGTGTTTGAAACATACACCAACTTTGCAAAGGGAGATAATGCCCTATGGTCTCCTTCCTTAAGAAATGACCTTGAGATGTTCTTTACAGGAGATCTCGCAATGATGATTGCCCCAAGCTGGAGAGCCTTTGACATAATTCAGGCAGCACCAAGCATAGAATTCGACACTGCTCCTTTACCCCAATTACTAGCAAATGAGGAAGATATCTATTATGCAACCTATTGGGGAGATGCGGTAAACAGAACCAGTGCCAATCCACTAGCTGCCTGGAAGTTCATAGCTTTCCTTGCTCAAAAAGAACAACAGATGAAATTGTATTCCAATGCCTCCCAGATAAGGGCCTTTGGAGAGCCCTACTCACTTGTCGAACTTAACAGTGAAATGCTAAACAAGCCATATGTATCTGCAATAGCCCAGATGGCTCCAAACATGAGGTCCTACCCCTGGGGAGACGAAACACTCGTAAATAGCACTATTAACACAGCAATAACAGACATCATCGAAGGTAGAAGTGATGTAGACTCAGCATTAGAGGATGCAGAAGCTGTAATAAATGCTACAATAGAACAGACAAATAGATAATAATTAAAACTGTAATTAAATGCGAGAAAAAAGTGCCCCAAAAAAACGTGTCCAGCTCTCAATGATCTATCTCACATTCCTGTTACTATTATCCATACCCCTTACAATATTCGGCTTGACACAAGACGACTTTGACCTTAGAGAGAGAGCTTTCGAGGACTTAGAGCTTAGTGAAAAACATCCTTGTTTAATATCCTTTCCAAATGTCAACCCTTACTCTCTTCAGGTTGGAGAAACGGTAATGGTTCAAGTAGATTCGAAATTAAAAGATACAGGAATCTCAGGACTAAGTGTCTCGGATGGAGAAGGAAACTTGATTCACCAAGAGTCGTTTACTGGCTCCCCCATTGAAATCGCAACTTCGTTTCCATACACACCCCAAAAAGCTGGTGAAGCAGATTTAATTGGAGAACTTACTCTTACAGAGGGCGGAAGAGTTAGCTGCGAAATCACTAGCCCATATGACATTCAGGGTTTACAAATAATTCCTGAGAATAATGCTCCGGACTTCATCACCCTCCCTTCTCAATCCATACCGTCTCAAAACATCGTTACTAACAGCACATATGAATATACACTAGAAGCACAAGACCCTGAGGGAGACAGGATTAATTACAGTTACTCTTTCACTCCAAGAGCGGATTGGCTCAACAAGACAATAATAGATGATGGTTCCTCTGGGAGATTAACAATTAAGTTCAGTGGAAGAGCGGATAAACCAGCAAGTTATTTAGCAAATATTTTCATTCACGACGGTTATAGCAAGAACCTGAGTGCCCAATCCTGGGTCATCAATGTAAGCCCTGCAGAAAATGACATCCCCGTTGTAACAATTACCGAACCTACACAGAGTTTGAGAGTAAATAAAGGAACCACTTTCAAATCTTCTTGGAAGGCTACGGATAGAAACCTTATTGAAAGATACGAGCTATTCATTACAAAAAACATCACTGATGAAGAACAGTGGATACCAATAGATGAGAATATCCCCTACGATACAAACTCTCACAATGTAGAGACCTCTGGCCTAACAACAGGGACATACAAATTAATAGCTCAAGCCGTAGATAACCAAACTCCCCCTGGCATAGGTAGAGGGATATCTCCAGAGATTGTGATAAGTGCTGCTGGAGAAACTCCAACAGAAAAACCCGACGACAACACAGCTGACGAAGTCATCCTCTCTGACCCTCAAGTTATTAACATGTCACCAATGAGTACCGATGAAATAACAAACGCCAGAGTTACAATAAAGGCAACCCTAGTAGCAGGAACAGATGCCACAATAAATGAGGAAAGTATTATGTTCAAACTAGATAATGTAGACTTCTCAGACCAGATTAAAATAAACAGAATTTCAGATGAGGAATACACGATAATCTACCAGCCACAACAAGATTTAGATGCTGGGTTACACAAAGCAGAGGTCATATTTGAAGATTCAAGAGGGTCTGACATTAATAAGTCTTGGAGTTTTACAATACAAACCCTAGAAACAGGTGATGACTCCACATACAATATCTTTGGATATGAAATTGGAAAGAATGTCGTAAAAATAATAGCTATTGGTGCTATTGCTGTAATATTAGCAATCGTAGCCCCCTTCATAATCTTCTCCATCTGGAAAGGAGATAAAACAAAGGATGATTCTGCAATGTATACTAACTCTAAGCTCCCCCCATCAATACCAACAGATGACACAGAATATACTCCAATAGAAAAAGAATTTGGCGTTAAAGAGATGGTACAAACAGGCCCTGAACCAGCAGAGAGCCCAGAAGAAGATCTCTGGGACAAATACTCTGCACCCAAGCCTCAA
>DAOTFQ010000005.1:0-17552 GCA_035446665.1 Candidatus Dojkabacteria bacterium
ACTATATTAAGAAAGGGTTAATATAGATTAATAATACATAAATTAACAGAGTTGGTTATGAAAGTAGAGTTAAAGGAGATACAAAAAAGATTTCCTGAATTTGATATCCGTAATTACAGGGAAGATGTCTATTTTACTGGTTTTAGTCATGATTCGAGAACTATAAAAAAGGGAGAGTTATTTATTCCTATTGTTGGAGAGAATTTTGATGGGCATGAATTTATTCTAGAAGCTTTTGAAAAAGGTGCTTCTGTTTCACTCTGTGAAAAGGACAAATATGATGCGGAGAGTATGAACGTTAATGAGCCAATTATTTTGGTTGATAGCATAGAAGAAGGATTGATGAAGGTTCTTAATTTCTCCATATCCCACATAACAGCACCGATAGTTGCTATTACAGGTAGCACAGGGAAAACAACAACAAAACAGATGTTGGTAACAATTCTTAAGCAACAAAAGAAAGTTTTATATGGAGAAAAATCTAATACCGTGTGGGGGAATGCTGTGATTCTGAGTCAGTATGAGGATCATGAGGTAGTTGTGTTGGAATGTGGCATGGATAGAAGGGGCGAAATCGCTTGGCATGTAAATTCTATAGATCCCGATTTGGGTATACTTTTGAACATAGGTCATGTTCATGCTGAAAAAGTTGGGAGTATAGAGGATATATATAATGAGAAAAAAGATTTGGCAGATTATATGGAGAAAACTGGTAAGCCATTAGTATTAAATGTAGATGATGAGAGATTAGCAAGGATAGAGAAAGGTTACAACAAAGAATCAGAACTTATAACCTTTGGGATGAGAGATAATGTAGATTACCAAATTGTAGATTCTAAGGTAGACACTTTTGGAACACACTTCTCTTTCAAATATTACGACAATAAAATGGATGTGAAGCTTAAGGTCTTTGGGGAGGGTTATGTATACAATGCTATGGCTGCAATCATTGCTGCAAATAGATTGGGAGTTCCAATAGATACCTGTATTAAAGGTGTAGAACTTTTTGAAAATAGTGATGGGAGATTTGAGGTGTTGGAATATAAAAACGACACAATAATTGTTAACGATGCTTATAATGCAAATCCAACATCTATGGATATGTCCCTGCAAACTTTTGATCGTCTCTATGGTAGTGCAGATTTTTATAAGATTGTTATCTTAGGTGACATGAGGGAATTGGGAGAGGTTTCTATCGAGAAACATCGGGAATTGGGGGAGAAGGTTAAGAATTATGACTTTGATGAAGTTTATTATGTTGGTGAGATGTTTGAGCATTTTGGTGTTGGTGAGAGATTGGAATCTGCAGATGAGGTCGCTGCGATGCTTAATCTGAGGTTAGAAACACTAAAGAATAGAAAGGTTGCAATTCTTCTTAAGGGAAGTAACAGTATAGGTTTATACCTGGTTCCAGATTTCTTAAAGAAGTTAGGTAGTGTATAGAGAATTTGTTTATACTACTCTACCCACTCCAAATCTGCACCAAGGGCTTTTAAGTTTTCAATGAAGTTTGGGTGTGCTCTTCTTATACTGTCAGCGTTCTTAATAGTTGTTTCTCCTTCTATTGTAAGTGCTACCATCAAGAGTGCTACTGTTGCTCTTATAATGTTGGGTGCGTCAACAGTTGTTTCTTTTAGTGGTTTATTGCCATAGACAATAATCCTATGTGGGTCACACATCACAATATGTGCGCCAAACTTAATAAGTTCTGGTATCCAGAAAAATCCTCCTTCATAGAGTTTATTCCAAAACATTATTGAGCCTTCAGATTTAACAGCAAGTGCAATCATAAGGGGAAGTAAATCTGCTGGGAAATAGGGCCATGGTGCTGCCTCTAACTTTTGTAGCATGTTTTTGGTATATGGCTGTAATATCTCAAGCTTTTGGTTTTCTTTTACAATGGCAGTATCTCCTTCGTACTCAATGTGGACATTAAACTTTTTGAAGGCTTTCTGAATTAAAGGGAAATGTTCCGGTTCGGAATTCTCTACACTGATTTCTCCTCCTGTCATTGCACCTAAGGCAAGAAGAGTTGTGATTTCATGATGGTCGGAACTGATAGTGAAATCTGCACCATGTAATTTTCTGCCTCCTTTAACAGTTAGTCTTGAGGTTCCTATTCCTTCAATATTGGCTCCCATTTCAATTAACAAATTACAAAGATCTTGTACATGTGGTTCAGATGCGGCATTAACCATCGTAGATTCACCTTCTGCATAAACAGCAGCCATTATAAAGTTTTCTGTTGTAGTTACACTCATATAATCTTGCCAGAGGAATCCACCCTTTAATCCTTTGTGGGCATCTATTTTAAGGGAGCCGTTTGTGGTAATCTCTGCTCCAAGGTTTTCGAGGACTTCTAGATGTGGATCCAATTCTCTAATTCCAAGTGAACATCCTCCTATCTCTTGGGTTACTTCAATGTGTCCTGCTCTTGCAAGCAGAGGTCCTAAGAGTAAAATGGCCCCTCGCATACCGAGAGGAAAATTTTCTTCTCCGAAGTTTTTGTCTATGGAGGAGTTATTAATTTTAAGTACTTTTTCCTCCTTGTTCCATTCAATTTTAGAGCCCATTGAGTTTAGAAGTTCTATTAATTTGCTTACATCTGTTAGGTCTGGGAAATTCCTTAATATTACATCATCATCGGTAAGCAAAGTCGCACAAAGAGCAGGAAGTGCGGAATTCTTATTTCCTGCGGGTGTGAGTCTCCCACTTAATTTGTTTCCGCCTCGAACCTTTAAATCTGCCATTTAAAATTAAAATAAATTTAATTATTTTTGTATTCCAATCTCTTTTAGTATTTTATCCTGTGCATTCTTCAAAAAGATATTTTCTACCTCAGAAGAATCGTAGTTTTTCTCTTTCTCGTAGAATCTTCTTATTTTCAAGACTAAATTCTCTGGAGTCAATTCTCCTTGGTTTAATATCTCAGCAAGTCCAAGTTTTTCTAAAATTTTAGCGTTTTTTACCTGTTCATTGTGTGTTACCCACGGGATTGGAATAAATATTGAGGGGATTTGTAATACCCCCATTTCATATACAGTATTTGCTCCTGATCTTCCTACAAAGAAATCTATATTATTTAAAACAAAACCAATCTCTTTATTTCCGAGGTATTTAACTGGGAAAAAACGATCTCTTAGATTTGGACTAAGTTTTTCCCTCTCTTTCATTAGTAGTTCATAATCTTTAAATTCCTTGTTATCTCCAGTCTGAAGAATTACTTGAAAGTCTTGTAGCAAGGAAAGGAGTGCGTCTTTGACGGTTCTGTTCAGGATATGTGAGCCAAGGCTTCCTCCAGAAATG
This sequence comes from Candidatus Dojkabacteria bacterium, assembly GCA_035446665.1. Classification (GTDB taxonomy): domain Bacteria; phylum Patescibacteriota; class Dojkabacteria; order SC72; family SC72; genus UBA2177. The sequence goes on from DAOTFQ010000005.1 coordinate 3,307, forward strand.
TAGACGATTGGTAGGACTTCTTGTCGAACAAGCATTTTCTTCATTGCTTCTATTGTTTTTCCTTTCCCACTCTTATGGAATATTTCAGGTCTTATTAGATTACCAGTATGAATTGTTTTTTCCGGAGGAAAGTATTCTTTTGAGGATGGAAATGCAACAAATATCTTATCGCAATATTTGGATACAATTTTATTAGATAATCCAACTGCTGCGGTTTGTTCATGGAGGTAGATCTTACTTTTTAGCATCTTAGCCGTTAAGCAAACCGGGACGGAAACGAATCCTCCTGTAGAGAGAACAATGTCCGGTTTGAATTCTCTTAGAATTTTGTATGAATCTATAAAGCCAAGAAATGTCCTTAATAAAAGAAAAATTCCATGAATGGAGAATTTTCTTTGAAGTTTTCCAGCTCGTATATATTTTTTATTGAAGGTCTCATTTGCAAAAATTTTTTGTTCTAGTGAATTTCCAGGTTTTTCATTTGTCATTCCCAAGTCACCGCCGATGTAAAGGAAGTTTTTATTATTGAACTTATAATCTTTTTTTAGTGCAGAGATTATTGCTGAAGCTGTAGAGATATGACCACCAGACCCTCCCCCAGTCACTACAACCTTTTTCTCTAACTCTCTCTTCTTCTCTATATCTTTATTTTTCATTTGTTGTGTATTTACTTACATTAAGTAGTATAGCAATTCCAACTAGTGTAACGATAGTGCTAGATCCACCATATGTTAGGAATGGGTTGGGTATTCCTGTTAGAGGGATGAGTCCAACATTGGCAGCCATATTCATCAGTGCCTGTAGGACAAGCCAGATTGTTATTCCTGCGGCAAGTAGTTGGCCCTGTTTGTCAGGAGCATTAGTAGCTATTTTCAGCCCTCTCCATAGGAAGAAAATCCAAGAGAATACAATTACTGTTCCTCCAAGTAGTCCTAATTCTTCGAGCACTACTGCGAATAAGGAATCTGTAAAAGCTGTATTTTCAACTAGATAACCAAATCTCTGTCGTGATTGGCCAAAGCCTTTTCCTAGAATTCCCCCAGAGCCTATTCCGATGAGAATCTGTTGCATCTGATATCCCGTGCCTCTAGGATCTGCAACCTTTCCTGTAAAGAGGAGTGAAAAATATGTCTGAACTCTCTGTAATCTGTAAGGTTCTAAAATTGCTGCACCTACTCCCAATAGGAATAACAAAGCGAGAATTGAAAGGGAGCCAATAGTATGTGCTTTACTATTTCCAGCCATTAGAAACATTATGTAGGATGTGGCACATATAATAATTGTTGTACCCAGGTCTGGTTCTAGCATTATTAATGAGGCTATAATTCCTAAGATTGCAATGAAACTTAGTAACTCATTCCATAACCCATTGGAAAAGGCCTCTTTTAAATCTTTGTAATTGTAATCTTTTTTAGCAAGCCAAGAGGATAGGTACATTATGAGAGCGATTTTGGCAAACTCAGCAGGTTGTATATCTACTGGTCCAACTGTTAGCCACCTAGTAGCACCATTTCGCTCTTGTCCAAATAGTAATACTGCAAGAAGTAGTCCTATTGTTGTTATAAGTAATGGAAAGGAAAGTTTAAGAAATTTTCTATAATCCCAGAAATAAATTAGTAATGCGGGGACCGATCCAATAATTATCCAGATAATTTGGTGCTTGAGAAAATAAAATTGATCACCCCACTCTGCCGTTGCTTTATAAACACTTGCATCAAAAATCATTATTGCTCCGAATATTGCCATAAGGATAGCAAAATAAAGGATGATTTTATCTGGCTTATGTTTTATAAGTGAAGATTCTTTTTTTCGATTTGTTTTGCTTTTTCTCGACATAATATGATTATTAATATACTATATTAGCATATGGAGAGGAAGGAGAGAGAGAGTTCTAAAGGGTATCTTTTTGTAGTTGGTGGTCCAGGAGGTTCTGGTGGGTCTGTAATTTCTAGGATGCTTGCAAAAGAATTTAATCTTAGGTTGATTTATGCAGGGAGGCTGTTTAGAGATGCTGTGAAGAAGAGGGGCTATGAAGATTTTGAAGATTTCTATACTAGTAGTAATAAAGAGAGTCTTTTAGATCTTGATCGTGAAGTGGACAGGCGTCTTATCGAAGAATCAGAAGGAAAAGACTTACTATTTGACTCAAAGGCGTTTGCAGGAATTTCACATATTAAGGATATCCCGTGTACTGTGAAGATTTGGCTAACAGCCTCTTTACATGTTAGAGCACTAAGACATCTAGGGAAACAAGATTTGGAGGGGAAAGGTTTTCTTGAGAGGTTTGGGATGTATATGAGGGAGAGGAAGAACCTAAGGAAGAGGTGGAAATTAGACAAAGAAAGATATTTTAAACTATATGGTGTGGACTACTCGAAACCAGAGTTGTACAACGATATTGTTATAGATTCCTCAAATATGAATGAGGAGGAAACATTTAATTTAATTTTAAAAAGGTTGGAAAATGGACAATATCTTAAGAAATAATGAGAGAGATCCCAACCAGGTACAGAACAATGTAGGTAATTCTAGCAACCCTAAGAATCAAGCCTCCGGAGATGAAAAATCAATTGCAGCCCAGAAGTTAGGTTATGATCTAGGTCAGGCTCCCCCCGAGGACTTGGATACTCGCTGGCTTAGATGGAAGTGCCTAGTATGTGGTTATGTTTACGAAGGAGTCGTTAGATTAAAGGTCTGTCCTAAATGTGGGAATGAAGATCCAGATAAATTCCAAGATGCAGATTAATATTTTTAGTGTGGTGCCGGGAGAGGGAATCGAACCCTCACTCTATTTCTAGAACGGGATTTTAAGTCCCGCGCGTCTGCCTATTCCGCCATCCCGGCTAAGATTGTGCTATTTTAATCCAAACAGTGATATTTTTCAATTGTACAAAAGATTAATCTCTCGGGGATTTGGATTAGGTGACGACGGGACTCGAACCCGTGATAGTGGTTTTGCAGACCACTGCCTTAACCAGCTTGGCTACGTCACCATTACTGGTTCAATATGTCTTTTATAGTGACAAGCTCAAGGATTATGTCACTATCCTTGTTTCTTATTGAACTGCCACTAATAATAGCAATTTTGTCACTTAAATCCAACTCACCATGGGTATAAATCGTTTGTATGGCAAGTATCGCACTCTCATCTCTGTCATTGGGTAGATCCTTGATGTGATAGGTCTTTACACCTCGGTATATGAGATCTTGTCTAATTCTAGAGATAGATGAACTAATAGACCAGATAGGAACATTGGGTCTGTGTCTTGTTATACTTCCTATTGTCCCCTCTTGGTCTGAAATAACGACAATTCCTTTTAGAGGGATACTCTCGGATAGTATAGCTACACTTTTACAAATTTCGTCTACCTCTCTACTACAAGAGGTTCTTCCGTATATTGTTGTTAATTGCATAACGTTCTCTGTATTCTTTGCGATCTGTGTCATTGTCTTAACTGCTTGAACAGGATGTTTTCCAGTAGAGCTTTCTGCGGATAACATCAAGGCGTCTGCTCCATCCATAACAGAATTTGCGACATCTGAAACCTCTGCTCTTGTTGGATTAATATTCTCTCTCATAGATTCAAGCATTTGAGTTGCAACAATAACTGGTTTCCCAACAGAACGACATTTAAAGATCATCTGTTTTTGTAAAATGGGTATATTTTCTAAAGGAGTTTCAACTCCTAGGTCCCCTCTTGCAATCATGATTCCGTCCGCTTTTGCAAGAATCTCGTCAAAATTCTCTAAGCCTGCTCTATTTTCAATCTTTGCTATTATTTTAAGATTACTACCTTTTACTAACTCTCTGGCGTATAAAATATCTTGGGCATTTCTTACAAAAGATACGCAGATAAAGTCTAATTTGTTTTCAATTGCAGTTCTAATATCTATTTCATCTTTCTCTGTAAAAATGGGAAAGTTTAGATCTATCTCTGGAATATTTACTGTCTTGTTCGGTTTTAAGGTTCCAGGTTGGAGGACAGAACAGATAATTTCAGAACCTTTTATCTCCTCGACATTAAGTTTTATATTTCCATCATCCAAAAGTATCTTAGTATTTCTTGTAACTGTGTCATGTAGGTCAGGATAAGAGATCTTTATACTATTAGGGACTGATTGGTTAGCGGATGAAAGGGAGACTTTCTCCTCAATGTGGATTTCTTTATCGATACCAACGACCCTAATCTTTGTTCCCTGAGTATCAAGCATTATTGCTATTCTTGGAGAGACTTCTCTTAACGTCTTAGTTACTCTTTCCACCTCTGCTTTATCTGCGAAGGAGGCATTGATTCTTGCAACTTCCATTCCATTATCGAACATCTCTTCTAGGATGTTTTTATCCCATGAGGCGGGTCCTATTGTGGCTATTATTTTTGTTTTAGAAGAATTTTTCATATGGGCAGATATATTTAAAAGTATAGCATATGGATTTCTAGAGATACATAAAGTTTATATTAATATATGACGAAACAGGTTATATCTTTACAGATAGGTATTACTTTATGATATATTAATTGTATGAAAGAAGTAATAAAATCTTTATTTGTTTATTCATTAATTTTATTTTTTGTTTTTAGCTTTTTCTCCGAGTCTCTCATATTACCAGAGAGTGCGTCTTATTTGATCTTGACGATATTAATACTCAGTTTTACTGTCATGATTTCGTGTCCTGTTCTTAATTTTTTGACTATTAAATGTAACTTTCTGACTTTCTTTCTAATGACGACCCTACTCTTGATTGGAATTATTTATCTTTTGAAGCTTTTTATGGTTGGTTTTTATATAGAATCATATATGTTTGCAGGCTTGGATCTTGGAGAATTACAAATCTCAAAATTTCAAGTAACACCAATAATTTCAATTATAATCTTCTCTGTTTTCTCTTCCTTCCTATGTTCTATATACAAATCACTGGATTCTTCTAAGTAAATTTCTTTTTGTCTAAAATAAGTTAATTTGATGTATAATACGGTATGGACAATTTAACAAAAACGCTTTTGGTGTCACAGATTATTGTTTGTGGGATGCTAGTGGTTAGTATTTTACTTCAAAATAGGGCTGAGGGATTAGGTAAGATGTTTGGAGGAGGAGGTGAGGTATTTAGAACAAAGAGGGGTTTGGAGAAGTTTCTTTACTATTTTACAATCTTTCTAATAGTTGCTTTAGTTTTCCTCTCTCTAGCAATTCTTAAGTATGTACAATAACTTCTTTATAAAGGCTGTTGTTATATAAATATTCCTAGGTTAGTTTTCTAAAAAGTGAAAGAGAAAAACAAGAAAATGGAGGTTAAGGAAAAGATAAAGGTAAGAGAGAAATCAATTCCCAAGAAGAAAAAAAGTAAGGGCAAGGTTTCTATGAAAGAGGCTCTTTTGGGTATACAGAAGAAAAGTGGTCAAAAGCTCAAGGAGGAGAGGAAGAGGATAGATATCAGGGATTACTGGTGGAATTATCCTAAGTTCCTATGGAAGGGTTTTAAAAACAGTATCCCTTTTAGTTACACAATACTTTTTCTTGTTGTAGGTTTCTTAATAGCTAGCCTTCTTCAATCTGATGTAGTAGCGAGGATTATAGATGATTCTAAAGTTGATGATACCTTTGTAGAGGGTTCGGTGGGTGCAATTTCAACGTTTAACCCATTGTTTATGTCGGTAAATTATGTAGATAAGACGGTTCAGGAATTAGTTTTTGACAAGTTGGTATATATAGATGGTGAGGGTCAACCTCTTCCAGGTGTTGCTAGTGAGTGGAATTTTATAGAAGAGGATAGGGCCTATGAATTTACCATTCGAGACAATTTGTATTGGCAAGATGGTGAGGAAGTGACTGTAGAAGATGTTGTATTTACTTTTTCGACTGCAAAAACGTTAGCAGAGGACTACGGTTTTGATTCGGTAGGAATTTCTCTGGTTGGAGTTGATGTCGAAAAGATTGATGACAAGACGGTTCGTTTTATATTACCGGAACCTAATCCAACATTTTTTGAGGCAGTCTCTCAGTTTATTGTCCCAAAGCATAGACTGGAAGAAGAAAGGCTTGAGGAGTTGCCTTTTAATATGTTTGCAAGGTATCCAATAGGAAGTGGCAGATATAAAGTTACTAGAACGGAACAGAATTCTGTCCACTTGCAGGATAATGAATACGATTCTATAGATCCAGCTATTAAGAATATAGTGCTTAGAGTTTTTCCTGACCAGGAGACTCTTGAGATGTCTTTTAGAATAGGTGCTCTAGATGCTATTGGGGCTTGGGATAAGGACCTACTCTCTTTCACAGAGGAATATTCGAATTTACAGGAATTTAAGAAGGTTGAGGATTACCGTACTAAGTTAATATTCTTTAATACTAGGAAAGAGACTCTTGAAGGAAAGGATATCCGAATAGGACTAAGTTACATAATAGACAGGGAGAGGTTAATAGAGGATTCTAATATAGGTGGGGTCGTAAGGAAGGGCCCTTTTGCACAGAGTTCTTGGGCTTTTAACGAGAATATTGAGTATTACAGCTATAATCCTGAGCAAGCTGCAGCTTACTTTAAGAACATTGGTTATACAAAGAGTGAAGAGGGAGGATTCTTTGAAGCAGAGAATGGAGAGATTCTTTCTTTTACTCTGAGTTATTTTGACAGTGTGACAAACGAGAGACTGGTGGCTACCCTCAAAGAATTATTGAAAGAAGAAGGGATTGTCTTAAAGAGTGAGAAGCTTACATATAAGCAGATTACACAAGAGATTATTGCCACCCGTGATTTCGATCTTCTTCTTTACGAGGTTGAAACTACAATAGATCCAGATCAATATAATCTGTGGCACTCACTAAAATCTAGTTATCCTGATCTAAATATCTCAGGTTATACCTATGAAAGAGTGGATATTCTTTTAGAAGATGCCAGAAAAATTCTAGACAGAAAGGATAGGAAGGAGAAGTATGATATGTTCCAGAAATATTTAATAGCTGATGCTCCTGTTATCTTTTTGTATAACCCTCAATTTTCTTATTATGTAAAAGGTCGGGTAAAAGGAATAGATTTCTCAGATGTAAATTATTCGTATCAGAGATTTAATCATATCCAAGATTGGGTATTGGAGTAAGCAACTAACCTCATAACTGATGCTGGTGCCAAGAGGGGGACTTGAACCCCCACCCTATTACTAGGACTACGTTCTGAACGTAGCGTGTCTGCCAATTTCACCATCCTGGCGTGGTCTCTGAACAAGGATATTTTATCATGAAAACTAAGACTTTGAAGTGACCTTGACTTCTATGTTATCTTTCTCTTTTCCCTCTTTATCATCAGGATCAAATTTCTTGTAATCTTTCAGGAAATCTACAGCTGTTAGAATCTTTTCAGTCTTACTCCCTTTATCTTGATTTTTGTCTTTTGTAGATTCCTTAGCTTTTTTCTTTTCCTTCTTATCTTCTTCCCTCTTTTCTTCTACTTCCGCTTTCTGTGAAAGCTTCTCTTTAAGGGTTATTTCTTTTTTCCCCATTCCGTTTTGTTCCATCTTCTTTTCGAAATTTTTTATGGTTTTATTATCTATACTCCCCCTAATTAGAGAAGTTAGTATTAGGGATATCACGAAGCCAAGTATGAACACACCACCTACAAGAAGTCCAAGGTCAATATTTTGAGTTATTGTGTTTCCAAGATTTTCCCAAGAGAGATCCTTAAAACTAAAGTATATCTCTTTGTCGTTATTGAAATTTGTGTTGTTAGATTCTCCAACCTCTAAAGTTAGGGATTCCGAAAGATTGCTTGCATAGCCATTTCTTCTTGTAAATGCAGAGAATGTATAAACTCCTTCGTTTAGTTCCTCCTCGCTTATAGATATATTCCAATTTCCTTCGTTGTCTATTGTTGTTTCCTCGACTGAGATGTTCTTCCCTGAGGAAAGGATTAAGACCAGGTCTGAATTAGACAATCCAGTTCCAGAGAGTTTAAGGAATCCTTCCTCAAAGAACGGAGAATTCATTATAGGAGGACGTGGTATTACGATTATTTCTTTTTCTAGTATTTGTGTAGAACCATATTTGTCAACAAATCTAAACCTTAATTCATGTTGGCCAATACTTAATGCAGGCAAAGTGTAAGGACTCGAGATTGGTTCAAACTCTCCTTCATCTATCTCTAACTCTACTCCACTATTGTCATCTGAGGGGTCTACGAAGGTAATTATATGGCTGGGATTATCTGTTGTCGCTGGTATATCCAAAAGAAGTTGCTGTAAGAAATCTTTTTCTCTCTCAACTTCCTTCTCCTCAAGCTCTGCGATATCTTGAGCTAAAGCAGATGTTGGTGGGGTGAGTATTGTAAAAAAAGAGAAAACAGTAAAGATTGTTAACAAGTTTAAGAAGATGTTTTTATTAGATTTGAAATTCTTCATTTTGGGACAGTTAAATTTATTTCACTCTTTCATTTTATCAATGAAAAGAACTCCTTCCAAGTGATCGAGTTCATGCTGTACTGCAATTGCATTTATATCTTTTAACTTTTTTGTTTTCCATTTTCCATTCTTATCTTGGTACTTAATTATGATTTTTCTGTTTCTTAGAACCTCCCCTTCTATGTTTGGAACACTAAGGCATCCCTCGATGGTTGATATCTTGCTAAATCCTATTGAGGTTATCTTGGGATTTATAAATAATTGCCACTTGTCTGTGTCGTAATCTAATGTGTAGAATGCTCTTAAGTTTCTTCCAACCTGAGGAGCTGCTATGCCTCCTGCAGGGACATTATCTTGCTCTTCGCTATGTAAGGCTGTGTAGAGTAAATCGTCTAGGAATTCGCGAAATTTGGGGTCTTTTAATAGTTTTTCATCTACAGGGACACTTTTCTTTCTTAAACACTTTTCTTCCTCCTTGTTTTCGATTGTATATATCTTCAATTGTCTTGACATAGTAGGAAGTATACCACAATTACTCTTCGAACCCTTCAGACTCTTCCTCTTCTTCTTCCCCGTTTCCAGACTTCTCCCCACTTGGTAATATAATACCCATTAGTAGCAAAATAACTACTAATGCAACGAGAGTTCCTAAGATTACAAGTATTCCCATATTAATTTACCACCAAAAATTAAATATACCTTTGAAAGGATTAGCAGAGGAGATGCCCAGAACCTGTCTTCCTCTCTCCAGAACACTTCTACTTGGATTCTGTCTCATTATTTTTGTTCTGTCTATTATAAGATCATCATGAACTTGAGGCTGTGTGCAATTGGTGAAATGTGAAGTAACTCTCACAAACTGCTGGACTCCTTGTAAATCTTCGTACTTTAAGGTGTAAGTGTCTTCTGTTTTTGTGGTTGTATATACAGATTTATTATTCACATATATTACCGTCTTTTCGTATTCAGGGTTCTCTGTTACTGGTTCCAACCTAAATTCTATTTCTATATCTTCAACTTCTGTCATTATAAATCTGTTGTTTTTATCTTTCTCTGGTTTTGTTATTACGGGTTTCTGCTTTACTGTTGTTGGTTCTTTTCTTTCGACATTTTCTCTCCCTACTGTTGGTGCCTTCACCTCTTCTTCTGGTGTTTTCTCTGTTATTTCGTCTGTCTCCTCTGGTAGTTGCTCTTCCTCTGGGATATTAAGATATTGTTCCGCAGCAGCCCTAAGGTCCACAAGTCCATAACCGAAAATTACATCTGTCCCTTCTGCCCCAAGATCTATGGCGGTATCCCTTAATGTCCCTATAAGTTCAGAGGAGCTACAGTCTGAACAGATTCCTCTTAAAACAGCTAAGCTACCTGCAACGTGTGGTGCTGCCATACTTGTCCCACTTAAATATCTGTATGTACCTCCTAAGAATGTGGAATAATTAGAGACTCCAGGGGCGGCCAACTCTCCCTCTACATTACTAAAGCTAGCCAACCTGTTTGAACTATCTGTTGCAACTACGCAAAGAACATTGTCATATGCTGCAGGAAATTGGCATGGAGCACCATATTCATTACCAGCAGCAGCCACCATGAGGACTCCTCTACTAGAGGCGTAATTTACTGCCCTTCTTAAAACATCTGTATCTACAGGTGTGCCTAAACTTAGATTTATTACATGGGCACCATTATCTGTAGCCCAGTAAATCCCCTTTGCAACATCTGATATATATCCAGAGCCGGCAGAGTTTAATACTTTAACAGGCATAACTGAAGCACCATGACTAACACCAACAGTTCCTGTATTGTTTCGTGCAGCAATTACAATCCCAGCAACATGGGTTCCATGCCCATTGTCATCTTCTGCACTCTCCTTGTCATTAACAAAGTCATAGCCTCTTCCAACTTTTCCTTGTAAGTCTGGATGGGTGATTTCTACGCCTGTGTCTATGACAGCTACAGTTACACCGATTCCAGTGGCTGTGTCCCATATCTTGTCAGCTCCAATCCTAGAAACACCCCAGTCAATAGCATCTGCTGCCATTTTTACGGGGATATCGGTTTCTACGCTTTCAACAGTCGCGTCTTTTTCGAGGGCGTTAATGTTACTCTCCTCAGTAGTTATTACCGTATAAACTCCGTTGATGCTACTCTCTTGTGTAAACTCTATAGAATATTCTTCCTCTATTCTTATCTTGCCAGCTTCAGACAAGTCACTCTTAAAGCTTATAACTTTTCTACTCTCATCTTCCTTAATTTCTCCTTGTTTTACAGCATTTATTTCGGCACCTTCAGGAATTTGCTCAGGAACAATTTCTGTTGTGAGATCTTGGCTTTGTTGTGCAATGTATTCCGAGGTAAAAGAAAGATCTTTTGTATTATCTATTGGTTCTTTTGCAGAAAGCATTACAAAGAACAGGGAAAGAAGGATAATACCAAAGGAAAGTATAGCTATCCCGATTAACTTGTATCCTTTATTATTCTTCATATAAAGAGATGGGCATTAAGTTTACATATTCAGGATATTGTAGCATATAGAAAGGTTGTTGTCATAAGAGTAGAAAGGTCCTGAAGGAGTGTTTATTATTATTATCCTTTTTCGCCAGATTTAGAGTAGGTTTTGTTACAGGAATTATTGCAGGAAGGGCTATCTTGTAGCTTTAGTGAAGTGCTTGTTTCTTTCCTCCCATCTATGTGTTATAATAATCCTAGCTATGGAAGCTTTCTTCGTGAGTAGACTGCTTAGAGTGTAATCTCCCAAATAAATGGTGTAGCGAATTTAATTTTTATTTTTATAAATAATGGGTAAAAAATTATTTGTAGGAAATCTTAGCTGGGACGTTAGAGACGAACAGCTTAAAGAGGTTTTCGGTGAGGTTGGCACTGTTGAAGAAGCAGTTGTCATTATCGATAGGATGAAGAACAGATCCAAAGGTTTTGGATTTGTCACTATGTCCACTGAAGAAGAGGCTCAGACAGCATTGGAAGAGCTAAACGGAAAGGAAATCGACGGAAGACCTATTAATGTATCTGAAGCTCGAGAGCAATCTGGAGAGAGAAGATCATTTGGAGATAGATAACAAAAATAGGTTTTGGTTCTAAATCAAAACGCAAATTGTTAACTGAGGGGGAGCTAAGCTCCCCCTTCCTTTTTATTACGACATTTATATTTATTTGCAATAAAGAAGTCTATTTAATTTCTCTATTCTGGAGGCTAGGAGTGTTATGATGATTTAGCTAGAGTTTAATCCTCTATATGTGTTTTAGCGTATTCTGTCAGATTCTTTCTTTTAGCCCAAACCCTTTGTGTGCTTGTGAGTAACTTCTTTCTGAGTCTAATATTTTTAGGTGTTACCTCTATAAGCTCATCACTTTTAATAAAAGAAAGTGCAAATTCTGTTGTTAAAAGCATTGGGGATTTAAGAGATATCTCCGTGACCTCTGCATGTGACATTCTTACATTGGTTTTCTTTCTAGGCTTACACGGATTTACTTCTAAGTCATTTTCGTGATTATTTATTCCAATAATCATCCCTTCATAAACTTCAGTACTACCTGTTATGAATAATTTCCCCCTCTCTTGAATACTCATTAGGGAGTAATCAAGAGCGGTACCTCTTTCTGAGGAAATAATTACTCCTTTGCGGAATAGAGGGGGCTCTTTCTTGTATGGTATATAATCAATAATATAACTGTTAATTACAGCAGTCCCCTTAGTAGAATTCATTAGAACTCTGTGCAAACCAATTAACTTTTTTGTAGGAATTCTGAAAACAAATCTATTTATTCCTTCCTCCTGTTCTATGTTTAACAATGTCCCTCCTCTGTCACTGACCTCCTGGTTTATAGCACTAAAGTACTCTTCTGGAGCATCGATATTTAATTCTTCAACTGGTTCATACTTTATTCCGTCAATCTCTTTGAGTATAACTTCTGGCTTACCTAATTCAAATTCATATCCTTCTCTTCTAAGTTGTTCTACAAGTATGGAAAGTTGTAACTCTCCTCTCCCAGAAACGTTATAACTATTTCCCCCACTTCTTTCGATTTTAAGCCCAATATTTAGATTCTTTTCTTGTTCTAATCTCTGTTGTAACTGTTTAGCAGTAACAAACTTCCCCTCTTTTCCTACAAAGGGAGAAGAATTAGCAGAGAATTTAACCTTGACAGTAGGTGGTGTTATTTTTATTTCATCTAGAGGTTGAGGATCGTCAATGCTACAGAGAGTTGCTCCTATATCTGTAGAATCTATACCAGTAATTGCAACAATTTCCCCTGTTCCAGCACTCTCAACTTTTTCCCAACGAAGGCCCTCTTTAATAAATATCTCTTTGACTCTCCCCTGCTTCTTTTCAAAATCTTCTTTTTTTGATGTAAGTAGAATAGGATCATTAACCTTAACCTTGCCATTTGCTATCTTTCCAATGAGATATCTCCCTAAGTGTTCATTATATTCAATAGAGGTTATTTGCATTTGGAATGGAGCATTAGGGTCTCCCTTTGGTGCAGGAAGAGTTTCTACAATACCATCTAGGATTGGAGTTAGATCTCCTTCGATGCTATTTGCAAGCAACAAGTCTCCTTCGGGGATTTCTTTCCAAACTTTCCCTTCTCTTGCTATTGCATAGTAGATTGGAAAATCTAATTGCTCCTCTTTTGTTGCGAGATTGAGGAACAGATCTTGTATTTTTGATATGGTTTTTTCTATATTGGCTAATTTCTTGTCTATCTTGTTGATAATGACAATAGGTTTAAGACCTAGTTCTAATGCCCTCTTGAGAACAAATTTGGTTTGAGGCATACACCCCTCTTTAGCATCTACTAAGAGAAGGCAGCTGTCTGCCATGTTTAGAGTCCTTTCTACTTCTCCACCGAAATCTGCATGTCCTGGAGTATCTATGATGTTTATTTTTACTCCTTTGTATCTAACAGAAATATTTTTGGCATTGATTGTAATACCTTTCTCTTTTTCAAGTTCTCCTACATCTAAGATTCTTTCTTGAGTCATCTCCTCCTCGTTTTCTCTAAAGAGGTGAGTTTGCTTCATAAAGGCATCTACCAAGGTTGTTTTTCCATGGTCTACATGCGCTATTATTGCGACATTTCTTATGTCCTTTTTGTCATTATTTGTATTCTTCATTGCAAAGGGACAATTTTAGCACAAAGAGTGCTTTTAATACAGTAATGTGGTGTCTAAATATATAGATTTCTTAGTTGACCTATGAAGATAGTGTATACTGGATACAGATAAATTTTAATATTTTTGTATAGGTATGACTCAGTTAAATCAAGTTTATAAATGTGCTGTCTGCGGAAATATCGTGGAGGTTATACACACAGGTGCAGGAGAATTGGTGTGCTGTAACCAACCAATGATTTTGCAAGAGGAACATATTGCGGATGAAGGTTTTGAGAAGCACTTACCAGCGCTTTCTTTCGAAGGGGATGAATTGAAAGTAAGCGTTGGGGAGACGTTGCATCCTATGAGCGAGGAGCATCACATTGAATGGGTAGAATTAATTATTGGAGATAAAGTAGAGAGGGTTTATCTCAAACCAACAGATTCTCCTAAAGCAGCATTCAAGTACAATGGAGAACCTAATTACATAGTTCGAACATATTGTAATATACATGGTCTTTGGGAATTGAGGATGTAATCTTGGAGTTCGAAAGGGAGCCTATATAATGTGATGTTAAATCTATATAGGCTCACCTTTGCGAGCAGTTTTGTCTTTTTTCTATTTGGTATTAATGGCCGTTTTTTCCGTTTGTTCTACTGGTTGGTTTTTGTTTTCTTTGCTCTTTCTGTCGTTTCTGTTTTTTCGTTTTGTTTTTATCTACCAGAAGACCTCACCTCCTTTTGGCACT
>DAOTFQ010000006.1:0-15700 GCA_035446665.1 Candidatus Dojkabacteria bacterium
CTACAAGCATTTCTAAAAAGTATTGGTGATGGCTTACCATAACGGTTGTAAGATATATCTGTGACTAATTCATTGTTTCCTACGGCATGCATCAAGTCATTAGCTTCCTTCTTTGAGCTGATTAGTTGAATATAGAAATCCGAAATCCTTGGATCTACATCAACTATTTCCTCTACGTAAAGAAGTTTTCTCAATATATCTTCATTATTGTTTTTTACAATCTTGTATTGGAAATCTGGGTTGTATGTATCAGAATTGAAGAATTTTTTCTTTTCAGACTTAAGATTGACAGGTGTATACACCAGTGCAATTGGTAGTCTTAAGTCATTTAGAAGGGAGGCAACTTCTTGCAAAGTCATCTCTTTCCTAGCCTTGTTTAATATTCCCATGACTACATTCTACTAAAATATTGCTAGAAAAACTACTCGGCGAATTACACTTATCTTCTAAATTCTTTGTTAAAGGAAAACACTCTTTCGCCTGTTGCAATTAGTTCTAAAGCTATCCCTGTCCCCCGAACCACACAATACAGAGGTTCATCTGCAACATGTGCAGGGACTCCTGTAGCTTTGGAGAGAAGTTTGTCTAAATTCCTAAGTTTTGCTGTTCCTCCACTCATAACCATTCCTCTATCTATAATGTCTGCCGAGAGTTCTGGAGGAGTTTTTTCTAAAACAGTCTGTATAGCTTTAATAATATCCCTCAAAGGCTTCTCTATTGCTCTTGCAACATCATTGGAATCTATTACCATGGATTTTGGCATACCTGCACCCATATCTCTACCCCTAACCTCCATCTCCTTTGGATCTTTCACCTCAACAGCCGAACCTATCTTAATCTTTATATTCTCTGCAGTTTGTTCTCCGATTAAAACTCCTTTTTTCTTACGCATAAAGGAGATTATGCTCTCATTGATAGCATCTCCAGCAACCCTTAAGGATTCGTATTCTACTATCCCATCCAGAGAAATAACTGCAACCTCGGAAGTGCCACCTCCCATATTTACTATCATGCTACCAGCGGATTTATCTATAGGCAGACCAGCTCCTAATGCAGCTAACAATGGCTCAGGCAAAAGGGTAATACTCCTAGACCCCACAGCGTTTGCTGCCTTTAGAACGGCTCTCTGTTCGACCGTAGTAATCCCTGCAGGGACACTAATTACAACATCTGGCTTAAAAAATCTAGCCCTTCCAAGAGCCTTGTCAAAAAAATGTCTAAGCAATGCTTCCGTTACTCTAGAGTCTGCTATTACACCATCTCTAAGAGGTCTCTTTGCAACAATATTCTCTGGAGTTTTACCTATCATCTTCTTTGCTTTCTCCCCAACCGCAATCACTGTATAAGTATTAACATCTATAGCAACAACTGTTGGCTCCGTAAGAACAATCCCCTCTCCTTGGACAAAAACAACTGAATTTGCTGTACCTAAGTCTATACCTAACTTTTTTCCAATCATACTTCGAAAACTATAAGTTATTTACTATTTAAACTCTAAAAGCATAGCTCTTTTCATCTGCGCTACTGTCTCTTTCGCTATACCAGAGGTTTTTACACTCCCCACTATCGCTTTCTTTAGAAGTTCTCCCTTCATCCCTTCAGCTTCCTTCCTTCTTTCCCTTATTGGAGTAAGCTTTTCTTTCATAACCTCAAACAATCTTTCCTTAACTTCAACATCCTTTATATTCCCTTTTTTGTATCTCTGCTTGATCTCCTCGACTTCTTCTTTGTCATCATTAAAAAAATCCATATACAAAAAGGCCACGTTCCCCTCTATCTTCCCTGGGTCGGTAGCATGTATTCTATTAGGATCTGTATAGACCTTAAATACCTTCTCCCTTAATTCTTCCTCACTGTCTGAGAGATATATGCAGTTATTTAGGCTTTTACTCATTTTTGCCTTTCCATCTATTCCTGGGATATTTATCTTCACTCCAAAAAGAGCCTCTGGTTCGTTGAAAACATTTACGCCGTAAGTGTTGTTAAACTTCCTTGCTAACCTTCTAGTGTCTTCCACCATAGGAGCTTGGTCCTTTCCCACAGGAACTAAGTCTGCATTAACAGAGAGAATGTCTGCTACTTGGTGTATAGGATACATAAAGAAACCTAGGGGAGTAGATTTTTCCATACCCTTTTGGGCTATTTCAGTCTTTATAGTAGGGTTATGCTGTATTTGTTGTATTGATACAAAGTTCGCGAGATACACAAATATTTCGTGTATTTCGGGAACCTCACTCTGGATAAAGACTGTAACCTTATCAAAATCTATACCAGAAGCGTAGTAATCACACAATAACTCCTCTATATTCTCCCTAACTTTTCCAGGATCATCAAAATTATCTGCAAGGGCCTGAACATTTGCAATTAGAATATATTCATCATATTCATCCTGCAACTTAACTCTGTTCTCTAAAGATCCCAAAAGATGACCAATATGTAATTTCCCTGTTGGCCTATCACCCGTTAAAATTCTTTTCTTTTCCATAATACTCCTATTCTAACAACTTCTTTGTCATTATGCTATACTTTCAGTCGTGGAGGAAACAAAAAAGATTAAAAAAGAAATTAATATTATCAGCCTACTCATATCCATTTTCTCGGTATTATTTGTTGTAGGAGGAGCACTCGTAATTTTTTACTTCTCCAGGGGATACAGAATCAGTATTTCCGAGAAGAACATTAGGAAAACTGGCGTTCTTACTGTCCAAACAGAACCTTCCCCTGCCGATCTATATATTAATGGAGACGATATTGGTAGAACACCAAGAAGTAGAACCCTAGATGTTGGGATAAATAGCATATCTATACAGAAGGATGGTTACAGAGACTGGAATAAGCAGGTAGAAATTGTTGAAGAGAAATCTACACTACTATTTCCGCTCTTAATCCTAGATGAAATTACTCCTCTAAGTGTATGGGAAGAGAAAGGAGAAGTAGAGAAGGCCTGGATTAGTGACAATGAAGCCTATTTCATATTCCTAATTAAAAGCGAAATTGGGGATAGAACCCTCTGGACATATAGAATTAATAGCCCTGTTTGGAACTTAAATCCCAATCCGGTTAAACTTCTTACTTTGGTTGGAGAGCAAGAGATAGACCTAGAAATATCTCATAATGGTCAAAAAGCAATCATGACACTTACTGAAGAAAAGATAAAGAATCATTATATTGTAGATCTAACAGCCCCTATCCTATTAGATAACCTAGAGCCCATAGGAATCCCAGACATCACAGAATCTGCGTACTCTTGGTCCAGAGACAATAGACACATAATACTAGAATCCGACATAGAGATTTCTGCTATCGACACAACCCTACTCCCCGACGTAGAAGAACCCAGTCTTCTGATAACAAAACAACCAGATACTGATTACATCTGGAACACAGACGAGGAGGGATTCTTTTACATTCTAGAAAGGTTAGATACAGAGGAAGACAGCACCTACATATATGCCCTTAAACAGATCCTTCCAAACGGTCAATCACCCAACTACACAATCGACAAAGCCTATTTCCAAAAGGAAACCAACTACATAGACTTCTACAGAGAGAATGGGGATTCTTACCCAGAATTTACAACCTCCCCACAAGCAACGCAGGCTATAGGTAAAATTACATACTTCGAAGTAAATCAGAGACTCAATGGAATATATATTCAAACAGAGACCTCCGTATACTGGTACGACATCACCAGAGAGAAATACAGGATGATATGCACACATCCAGCTGAACTCATATCCTTCTCTCCCGACTCAAGAAAGGTTCTCTTTGTTAACGACAACAATTACTATATCTTCACCCTAAAGAAAGAGGATGCCGACCATACGCAGGAGATAGGGACGAAGAAGGTGAAGAACATAACAAAGGCAGATACAAATCAAATATCTTGGCTGTCCAACTCCACTTACCTTTACTATGTAAAGGATAATAAGCTACAAATCTCAGAGAAAGATGGGGAGAATCAAACGGAATTACTAGATATCGACCCTATCCTCCTACACACAATAAGGCAAAACAGAGAATATATCGTTACCCTGGAGAATAACCCTAAAGAGGCTTCCATTGTGATAAATCAGTACAGACTAAAATAGCCAGAACTGAATCACTTTGAAACGCACCCGGTCGGAATCGAACCGACAGCCTACGCGTTAGGAGTGCGTTGCTCTATCCTATTGAGCTACAGGTGCAAAGGTTTCTAAACGCCCCCTATCTTACCATTTTTGTATAAAAATTTACACACAAAGATCTCTATATACGGTTGTATATAAAGAATTCGCCCTCACGTGTTATAATTAACGTCGTCATGTCACAAGATTACATAAAAATAAGAGGAGCTAGAGAGAATAATTTAAAAAACATCTCTGTAGATATTCCTAAGAACAAATTAGTTGTCTTAACTGGACTCTCTGGAAGCGGAAAGAGCTCCCTGGCCTTTGATACTCTCTACGCAGAGGGACAGAGGAGATATGTAGAGTCACTTTCTTCTTATGCCAGACAATTTCTTGGTGTAATGCAAAAACCAGATGTAGATTCAATAACAGGACTCTCCCCCGCTATATCCATAGACCAGAAAACAACTTCTACAAACCCGAGATCAACAGTAGGAACAATTACAGAGATATATAATCACTTAAGATTACTCTACGGACACGTAGGGCAACCACACTGTCCAAAGTGTGGTTCAGAGATCCAAGCACAAACAATAGAAGAAATAACAAAAAAAGTGATCAACCATCTAAAAGGTTCCACACAAAAAATCCAGATAGTTTCACCCCTCATAAAAAACCGTAAGGGACAGTTTATTTCCCTTTTTGACAGACTTCTCAATCAAGGATTCCTCAGGGTGATAGTTGATGGAGACCTTTATATGTTAGACGACATAGAAAATTTAAATCTAGATGAAAATAAAAAACACACTGTAGATTTAGTTGTAGACAGACTACAGACAGAAGAGATTAATACAAAAGAGTTCCATAAAAGGCTTATAGATGCGATAGAACTAGCTTCAAGCGAATCTGACGGAGAAGTCAAAATTATATTAGAAAATGGTGAGAATCTCTTCTTTTCAGAGAATAATACTTGCCTTAAATGTGGCATATCCTATCCTAAAATCACCCCAGCCTCATTTTCTTTCAACGATCCAGAGGGTGCATGTCCTGAATGCACAGGTCTTGGAACATTAAAAGAGGTCGATATCAGTCTAATATATAATCCTAGCTTAACAATAAATGAAGGAGGAATATTTCCATGGGGAAACAGAACAACAAAGGACAGTTGGACGTCTAGAATACTGAAAGAGGTAGCAAGAAGACATGATTTCGACTTAAAAACTCCAATAGGGAAATATCCTAAAGAAATCTTCGACTTAATATTCTATGGGATTGGCACAAAACCACCATACACTATAGAATATACCAACAGATTTGGCAGAACAAATACTTACAATACTGATTACGAAGGCGTTATCCCAGAGATGAAAAGAAGATACAAGGAAACTTCCTCAGAATACTCTAGGAAAGAAATAGAGAGGTATATGGTAGAAAAAAACTGTCCTATATGTTTAGGAAAGAAACTGAAACCCTACTCCCTAGGGGTTACCATAAATGACAAAAACATCAATGATATAACAGAAATGCCAATTGGAGAAGCAAAGCATTTCCTATCCAACCTAAAATTGACTGGGAATAGAAAAGATATAGCAGAACCAATACTTAAGGAAATATTAAATAGATTAAACTTTCTTACAAATGTTGGATTAGAATACTTAACCCTCTCAAGGCAGGCAAACACGCTGTCTGGAGGAGAATCACAAAGGATTAGATTAGCATCCCAAATAGGAACAGGACTCTCAGGAGTTCTTTATGTTCTAGACGAACCTTCTATTGGGCTTCACCCTAGAGATATTTCAAAGCTAATCTCTTCCTTAAAAGATCTTAGAGACTTAGACAACACGGTTGTAATTGTCGAACACGATTCTGAAACTATGAGCCATTCTGACTGGATCATAGATGTAGGCCCTGGAGCAGGTAAACTTGGTGGAGAGATTGTTGCAGAAGGAACATACGAAGACATTAAGCACTTGGACTCCCTGACTGCAAAATACCTAAATAAATCCCTTGTTGTAGGAGCAAATATAAAGAAGAAGGGTTTTAATGGTGGCGAGAAGAAAATTAAAATTACTGGGATAAAAACACACAACCTTAAAAATATAGATCTGGAAATCCCTCTAAATAGGCTTATTTCAATCACAGGAGTTTCTGGCAGTGGAAAATCTTCTCTGATAGAAGATACGCTTTATCCTGCATTAGCAAACCAAATCGCGAATGCAAAGAGGGTTGAAGGTGAGTATGATGGAATAGAAGGGGTCGAGAATATAGATAAAGTAATAAGCATAGACCAGTCCCCTATAGGCCGAACTCCAAGATCTAATCCAGCAACATACACAAATATCTTCTCCCCTATTCGTGAACTTTACTCCGAAACGAAGGAGGCTCAGGCTCGAGGATATAAACAAGGGAGGTTTAGTTTCAATGTTAAAGGTGGCAGATGTGAGAAATGTAAGGGAGATGGGCAGTTGAAAATAGAGATGCAGTTCTTACCTGACATGTATATCACTTGTGATGAATGTCATGGATCTAGATATAATAAAGAGACCCTACAAATAGATTTTAAGGATAAAAACATTGCAGATACACTAAAAATGACCGTTGACGAGGCTAGAGAGTTTTTCAAAAACATACCCACAATCAAGAGAAAGCTTGATATACTAAGTAAAGTTGGGCTTGGATATATTGAACTAGGCCAATCTTCACTTACTCTGTCTGGAGGTGAATCACAAAGGATTAAACTTGCTAAAGAGCTCTCAAAGAATTCAACGGGCCACACTCTCTATGTATTGGATGAACCGACTACAGGTCTACATTATCATGATGTAGATAAGTTAATGAAAATTTTAAGAGGACTTGTTAACAAGGGTAACACAGTCCTCATTGTGGAGCACAATTTAGATGTAATTAAACTCTCTGACTGGGTGATAGATCTAGGACCCGAAGGAGGAGAAAAAGGAGGAGAGATTATTGTCCAAGGAACTATAAAGGATATTATATCCAAAGAAGCTAGTTATACAGGGCAATACTTGAAAGAATATCTTCAAAACAGTAGCACATAGGGATAAGTTGAATAACTACTCTTCTACGAAACTTATCATTTTCATAACACCCATTTCCAATGGGGTGTGAAACAAAAGGCTCTTGTTGAAAAAGAGAAATCTAAAATCTTGTTCATTTTGCTGTTCAAAAAGAAACACACAAAAACATTTCCCTTTAAAAAGGACTAAAATTAGTTTCAGGCACAGGGGTGTTTAAATATTTAGAATGGTGAGTATATGAAGATTGAACAAGAGAAGAATTTCTAATGTGTTGAAATTACGGTTCGTTTCACTTAGTATGCCTTTGCGAAAATCCATTCATTTTCACTTTCTTTACCACAGTAGATGCACTTCCCTTTGACTCCCTCACCGTCCTTGGTTAAACATCTGGTTGTAGCTTTCGTGTCATACTTGATATTCTCCTCACATTTCTCATCACCACACCACGCCGCAATTGCAAAGCCTCCCTTCCCCGAGAAGATCTTTTTAAATTCTTCATACTCCTCTACTCTATAGGTTTTAGATACTAAAACCTGTTTTGATTTCTCATATAAATTCCTCTGCATCTCTTCCAGAATTTTTTCTACTGTTTCTTTTAGATCTCCAAACTTAACTTTTTTCTTTTCGAGGGTATCTCTTCTAACAACCACCACTTCAGCATTCTCTATTTCTCTTTCTCCTATCTCTATCCTTACAGGAACACCCTTCTTTTCCCATTCATTGAATTTGAAACCAGGGGATATGAAGTCTCTATCATCTAATTTTAAGCCTTCTACTTGCCCTTCTAACTGCTTATATACATATTTTGTATATGTAAGGACTTTATCCTTATTAGAATCCTTAAATATTGGTACAAGAGCAACCTTTATTGGTGCCACTGTAGGAGGTAAAACTAAACCTTTGTCATCACTATGCGTCATAATTAAAGCTCCAAGCATTCTGGTACTTACACCCCAGCTGGTTTGCCATGGATGTTGCAATTGTCCCTTCTGATCAGCAAATTGAATATTAAAAACCTTTGCAAAATTCTGTCCAAGATCGTGTGAGGTTCCAAATTGTAATGCCTTCCCATCTTGCATCATGGCCTCTACTCCATAGGTATCTACAGCTCCAGCAAATTTCTCTGATTCTGACTTCCTACCGTAATATGTCTCCATAGCAAGATATTCTCTAGCAAATTCTACATACATATCTAACCTGTCTAAGACCTCTTTTTGGGCTTCTTCATGAGTTATATGCACCGTATGACCCTCCTGCCAAAGAAATTCTGTAGTTCTAAGGAAGGGTCTTGTCCTCTTCTCCCATCTTACAGCATTCGCCCACTGATTAATCTTTAGGGGCAAATCTCTCCAAGAGGTAATCCATCTTGAGAATGTGTCATACATTATTGTTTCTGATGTAGGGCGTATTATTAATTCTTCCTCTAATTTAGAATCTGGGTCAATTTTTACCCCTTCACCATCTTCAGTTTCTCTGAGTCTGTGGTGTGTTACAATTGCACATTCTTTAGCAAAACCCTTTACATGACTTGCTTCTTTCGAAAGAAAGGATTTGGGAATAAATAATGGGAAGTAAGCATTCTCCGCTCCAGAATCTAAGATTCTTTTGTTTAATTCTTCTCTTATCTTCTCCCAGATAGCATAACCATAGGGTTTAATAACCATACAGCCTCTAACTGGGGAATTCTCTGCAAGATCTGCTTGTTCAACAATATCCAAATACCATTTGGAATAACTCTCTTTTCTTGGTGTAATACCTTTTTTCATAGTCTCTATTCTACACTATTTAATAAAGAAACTTAAAGCCTCTTTTACTAAGACTTATTTTCTAGATATATTAGACAATCTTTGGTCCAAAACCCCAATGGTCTGCAGCTTTTGCCAAAGGGGTATCTGGATTCTCTTTAAGCCACTTTTCTAGATCTCCACTCCCTAAAGCAAGCTCCTTTGCCTGGACCACTGCCTCCACTCCAGCTTCTATTCCCCAAGGATGACCAAGAACACCTCCTCCACATTGAAGCATAATATCTTCGCCAAGTTGATGTAGTACTTCTGGAACACTGCCTGGGTGTAAACCACCAGAAGCAACATGCCATACTGGTTTCATTCCATACCAGTTTTGTCCTAGAGTGATAGAAGACTCTGGGGTTACGTCTAGTTGTAAGGCATCTCTTATTAATTTCGGCTCTCCATAGTTTTCCATCTTGGTCTTAGGGGCTCCACCATGCAACGAGTCTACCCCCAAGAGTCTTAGTATCTTAGCATTGGCTACCATAGACATAGAGAAATCCATAATCTCACCCTTGTTATAAACACCAGGACCACTCTCTCTGGTAAAGAGACTATGCATGGCCCTGTGTGCATGAATTGCAAGCCCAGGGTTTTTTAGTCTCATAGTATGTAGCGCAGAAAAACCAGTTGTTACAACATCCATCATCATCCACCTACCACCTTGAGCCTTAATCTTGTCTGCCCTAGATATCATTGTATCCAGATTGGAATGTGTTATATTGCAGAGATAGAATTTCTTTTTACCACTCTTCTCCTCTATTTCTCTTATAACTTTATGAACAAGTTCACATCTATCGTCAAACTTATTAAAGAAAAGGCTCGTTAGATTCTCGTCATCCTTTATTCCATGGTACTCTCCATTAGCAGCAGTAAAAAGAGTCCTTGCCAGTGCCGCCTGCTCTTTAGCTGTTCTACCTACTTTTGGCTTAGCAACAGTAAGAAGTAATGGTCCCCTCTCCACCTGCAACATCTCTCTTACACCCTCTACACCAAATTGTGGTCCTGGGAAAGCCTTAACCATCGGCTCAGGAAACCTAATATCTAAACACCTGAGAGCCTTAAGCATCTTCATTCCACCCACATTTCCTACAATACCAGCTAGTAAACCAGACATATTGTCTAATTCAAAAAGCTCTACTTTGTAGGCAATCTTAAAAGTCTTAGTCTTAGGATCCAAATCAAAAGCTATCGCCCTTAACTTATCTGCCATTTCTACTCCAGAATCTTTACCACTATAAACCTTTGTCCAAGTTCCAGTAGAACTCTCTGCAGCACATGCTGCAACAACCGTTTCAAACTGATCTTCCTTTACCCCATCTGCTAATTCTATATCTAGAAAGGTTATTATATAGTCCTTATCTGGGTTCTTAGGCTTCCAACCTTTGGGAGCTATATATTTTTTGGAATAGCTATTATCCTCGTCCTTCTTTTTTTCCTTAACCATATTTTTACTAAATAAATTTATTTAAATCTCTTCTCTATCTTATTTCTTCTCCTACTAACCTTAACCTCCTCCACTTTGTCACCTAGGTAGTTAAAGGAATTAGCTACAGTATTAAAGAAGAAACCTAAAGAAAAAACCAGAAAACCTAAAGAGGCAATAGCGACCGTACTGTTGTCAAAGATTCCTGCTTCAGGAAGCTCATTTTCCTCTGTTGGTATAACCTCCAAGGTCAATGTATATGTCCCTCCATTGGTTGTTGTTACTGTAGGGCTAAGCGTTCCAAATGTGAACTCTGAAAAACCCTCCTGGGTTGCCTTTAGATAAAGAGTTGCAACAACACCATTATAGGATTCTCCCACTTGGTGCGTCGTTGAAACACACTCTATTGTGAGAACTCCACTTACAGAATCGTCTACATTAAAACTGTCACACCTCTCCGCACCACTTGCAGTTATATATTCCACCCCACCAGAATATTGCAAAGGGATATCTACACCTGTAAATTCGTCAGATCCACTATCTACAAGAACTTGTATGGCTGTACCGTCTCCGTATATAGTCCCACTATCTGGAGATAAAGAAATGGACAAGTACTCTGCATACACTGTATTATTAAGGCCGAAGAGAAAGGTAAAAAAGGCAATTGCTAAAACTTTTGAAAAACCCTTCTTTACTCTATCTTGATTGGGGCAGTACATACTGAAATACTTTACATTCAAGGGTCCTTACTGTCAAGGAAATACCTATTAATAAGCTAAAAAGGTAAAATATGTTTGAAGATTTTGTAAAAGGAAACAATTTGCAAGACTATAGATTAAAACAGCTCTATCAGCAATACTATAAGGACAACATCTCCTCTTGGGATGATTTAACAACATGGCCACTAGACCTTAGAGAGAAATTAAAGAAGGTCATCCCCTTCTCTAAGTTGGAGAACTTCCGAGAATATATATCAAAAGACAAGAAGACAATTAAAGCATTATCCTTTACTAAAGAGGGTTTTCCTGTAGAGACTGTCCTTATGAGATACCCTATAAGAAACACCATCTGTGTAAGCTGTATGAGTGGATGCCCTGTGGGGTGCACATTCTGTGCAACAGGACAGATGGAGTTTAATAGGAAGTTAGACACACAGGAGATTATTGACCAAGTACTCTACTTTAAGAGAAGATTAAACAAAGAGAAGGAGAAAATAACAAATATTGTATATATGGGAATGGGAGAACCTATGCTTAATTTAGAGGAAGTCGCTAGGTCCATAGACATACTAACAGATCCAGAGAAAGTCGCTTTAGGAAGGAGACGAATCACTGTCTCTACTGTGGGTTATGTAGAACAGCTTGACCAGTTCCTTGCGATGGATTTGGGAGTAAAGATAGCCCTTAGCTTACACGCTCCAAACGAAGAACTTAGAGAGAAACTAATGCCTACAGCAGTAAAGAATAATCCTCTGGACAAGCTAATGGAAGTTC
Organism: Candidatus Dojkabacteria bacterium; assembly: GCA_035446665.1. Lineage (GTDB taxonomy): Bacteria > Patescibacteriota > Dojkabacteria > SC72 > SC72 > UBA2177. The sequence goes on from DAOTFQ010000006.1 coordinate 11,854, forward strand.
TTAAGGATTACCAAGAAAGAACCAACAAGAAAATTACATACGAATATATACTGATAAAGGACATTAACGATTCAAAAAAGCATGCCAAAGAGTTAGCAGAACTACTTAGGCATCAGATTGCTCTCGTAAATTTAATAAGGCTTAATCCTTCTCCCCTTATACCATTTGAACCAAGTTCTATGAATAAAACTCACTCATTCCAGGCAATTTTAAACGAAGAAGGGATAAACAACACTCTGAGGCAATCTTACGGAGATGAGATAAATGCTGCATGTGGCCAACTAGCAAATATCCAGAAGAGTGCTAAAACACGCAATTAAGCCTTACTAACCAGCCGTTACTCAATATCATCAAAGGTATTAAACCAATCTTCTTCCTTAGGATGCTTTTTCGGAAGGTTATAACCTACTTTGTTATACAGATCAAAAGCTTTTTTGAAGTATGAATCAGCTTTCTCTGGACTCCTCTCGGCATATGTACTACCTACTAACTGTGAGCTTTCTGCCTGAAGTCTTAATAAACCGTTCTTTTCTGCAAGTTTGAAAACCTCTAAAGCCAATTTGGTAGCCTCCTTTGCCTCACCTTCTTCTAGAAGAATTTTTGCAAGAGATAATTGGTAATTTGCATATATTAGCTTATACTCTTTAGCTTGCTCTATATACTCCCCCAACAGTTTTCTCGCATCCCTTATCCTCCCTCTTATTATGTAGTGATTAACTATGTTTAAGGCAGCTGTAAGTTCTCTTTCTGTAAAATTTACCTTCTTTGCCTGTTCAAGGGCATATTCAAACTTTTCTACTGCCTCAGTATAATCTTCATTTTCGTAATATATCTCTCCGAGTATCTCAGAAGTAGTAGCCTTTGTTGGGGTAAATCTATCCCCTTTCTTGCCATCTATAAAATCCCAAGCTTTATTCGCATAATATAGTGCGTCTTTCGTAGTTGCAACCTGAAGTTCTAGCCTTGCCATAACAACCCTTATTTCGGCCATTTCTATCTCATTAAGATTCACCTTAGCTGCCTCTAGAGCTTCTTCAAGGGTTTCTCTGGCCCGTTCTATCTCTCCTATCTCCAGATAGCAAATGCCGAGATTTTTTAGTAAATTTGGGTAGTCATATGAGAAGATTAAATCATCTTTTATCTCCTCCCCCAGTATTTCCAACATATCAATTGCTGCCTTTGCATCGGCATTCTTTAACCTCTCATCTCGTGCTTGTTCTATTATCTTTAAAGGATCATTCATGGAAATCATTGTAGCACACCAGGAGATAGAAAGTCGAAAAGAAGAATTACATTTTCTCCACTACTTCAATTCCTAGTTTGTCTAGACCGTCTTGCATAACAACCATAGTTGCCTTAACAAGCGTAAGTAGTATTTGCCTCTCTTCATCTGAAGCATCTAAAACCCTGACTCCCTGATAGAAGGAATTAAAACTTTGTCCAAGAGAGAATAGATATTGGGCTAAAGTAGATGGAGAATAGTTCATAGCAGAGTCAAGCAGTTGTTTTTCATACCTGCTAATCTGCACGGATAACTCCTTTACAAAGGGGTTCTCCATACAGGACTCTATACATACCCCATTGGGATTTTCAAAATCTGACCCTTTTAATATCGAGCTACATCTCGAATATACATACATAAGATATGGACCTGTGTCTCCATCAAAGGATATAGATTTTTCTACATCGAAGATTATATCCTTACCTACTGAAACTTTTAGAAATGCATACTTTATAGCAGCTACCGCTATCTTTTCACTTACTGACAACATATTATCTTCGTCAACTTCTTCATTATCTTCCATAATATCTATGGCTTTCTCTTTTACAGAATCCAGAAGGACTTCACCTCTTACTATTTCACCCTTTCTACTAGACATCTTAGCCTTACCTGGAAGTCTTACCATACCATGAGGGACATGAGTTGTTTTTTCGGACAAATCCTTATCTAATTTACTTAATGCATCTAATACAACCCTGAAATAACCTGTCTGTTCGTTTCCAGTAATAACTACAGATTCATCATAATTAACTAGCTCACCTTTCCTGAAGGCAAGCCCTAACTCCTTAGCTTCGTAGGTTGGGATTCCATGTTTATTCACAAACACCCTTGTATGAAGGTTCTTCTTTTCATCTCCTTTATATATTATGCTGCCGTCATCTTCCTCAAAAACCTCACCAATATTCTTCATTACTACCTCTAAACCAGGTTGTGCTACTTCACTTTCAAAGAAGTAGTAATCAAAAGTAGTTCCTAGTCTCTCATAGATTGTCTCAAAATAGTCTAAACACCACTGCCTACCCTTCTTATATTTCTCAGAGAGGTTCATTTCTTCATACTTTTTGAAACTTTCCCTTGGTTTAACCTCTGAAACTAGCGAAAAGATGTAGTAATTAATCTCATCTACCTCCTTCTGAACTACTTTGTCCTCAAAATCATCGTAGTATTCCGCTCCAAGAGCATAAGCCTCACCTAAGAACCTTACCCTTGCCGTTAGAGAAGCCTGTTCTAGATCTTCAAAAGCTATTTCCTCTTCTCTTAGTTTCTCCTCTAAGCCCCAGAGTGTCTTTGCTACATGAAGACCTATATCACCTTGATAGTTAGCCCTCTTTACCTGTGCTCCTATGGCCTCCTGGAGCCTTGCAAATGACTCCCCTACACTGTTCGTGTAAAGATGCCCAATATGGAATTCCTTAAAAGGGTTAGCATCGGTATATTCTATAACTATTTTCTTCCCCTTTTTGTTATCTAGGTTAAGATAATCTCCTTTGTTTTCGGCTATCTTGGATATCTGGGTTAGAAGGTATCTATTTGAGAGGAAAAAGTTAATAAAGCCTGGTTTTGCAACTTCCGCTTTAGCAATTGCAGAATCTTCCTCCAAAGAATCTACTATCTCTTGAGCTATTTCTAAAGGATTTCTCTTTAATTGAGATGCCAAACGCATAGCAATATTCGTAGAGTAGTGTCCGTTGGATATATCTGCTGGAATTTCAATAACAATATCTTTTTCACTAAAGGAAAAGTCTTTATTAGAGATGGCTTCTGTTAGTAGTTTTTTTATCTTCTGTTCTATTCCCATGATTCATACATAATAACATACGCACCCGGAGGGATTCGAACCCCCAACCCTCGGTTCCGAAGACCGATGCTCTATCCAGTTGAGCCACGGGTGCACAAGGTCTGTGCTTTAAATATTATCCTTTTAATAATAACACGTACCTGGTCGGAATCGAACCGACAACCTTTGGTTCCGCAAACCAATGCTCTATCCAGTTAAGCTACAGGTACAGATATCTAAAAGATCCATATATTAAAAGGATTTTATCATAAATCCTCAAACTTAATAACTATCTCCCCTTTCTTAGCCGTTTCTAAATATTGCACATCATGCTTTTCAAATTTTTCGATTGTTTCATAATGAGGATGGCCGAATTTATTCCCCTCCCCATAAGAACAAATAGCCACTCTCGGATTGATTGCTCTGAGAAACACATCTGAGGTGGCAGTCCTAGAACAGTGGTGACCAGCTTTAAGGATGTATATATTTTCAAAAGAGAATTCTTTTAGCAATTTATACTCTACTTCATGTTCTGCATCGCCCATTAGTAGTATCTTTTTACCCTTTATATCAAGCAATATTACGATAGATTCGTTATTTATATTCCCATCTTGTACTCTCCTGCCTGAATCCTTACTTAATATGGGGTATATTATCTCCCCCTCTATATCTCTATACTTAAATCTGTCTCCCTGTGCTACTTCCATAACCAGATCTTCATACCCTTCAAGAAGATCCTCATATACTCTATTTGCATACTTTATTTTATTTATAAACACCCTCTCTAC
>DAOTFQ010000007.1:0-15023 GCA_035446665.1 Candidatus Dojkabacteria bacterium
AGCCGATTATGGTGTTCTTGGTTATACTGTGGGGGACGCTGTCGATTTTGATAGCGTAAAAGATATTGAAGAACAGTATGAAGTTGAAGGTGGGACTCAAACTCCTCAAACTGGTCTTTTTGATTCAACACTCAAATATCTTATAATCCTGCCTGGCTTTATAGTAATAATGGGGGTAATCTCCATTCTCAAGATGACAAAGAAAAGCAAAAGAGGTAATATGAAGGATAGTATAAGATGAGGAAAAATAAGAGAAGTAACAAGGCAGGTTTAGTTTTAGTATCACTGGTTTTAATCGGTTATTTGTTTATTAATCTTGGACAAAAAATTACATTTGGGAATGAGAGTGTACAAGCCCCTGTAGTGGAAAGTTTACCTGAACCTCAACAGGATAGCACTAACGGTTCGCAGGGGGTTGAGGAAGAGATAATACAGGGGGAGCCACAGGCTATGATAGCCCTAATAGGAGAAGAATACACGGTGGACGTAACCAAAGAGGTTAAAGGCTTGGGTGATGTGTGGGACTTTATTATCAACTTCCCAACATGTGCTAATTATCAACCTGCCCAAGGGTTGGACTCGGTTAATAAGTTGTGCGGGAGTGATGGAACGACAGTAAATATGGATGAGAGAAGTGTTGGTCAAGGATTCTTAGATATCTTTCGAGGAAATACACAAGTAGATGTTAGTGCAGTGACTAATATTGAATTAACAACCGTAACTTATCCTTTAGCATTTTTCTTGGGGCAATTTGTCATAGAGAACAGTAATAGAGAAGCAAGTTTGGAGAGTCCTAATTATCCTTCAAATGGACAGATTATAGATAAAAACTATACTTTGAAAACGCACTCTCCAGCGGAGACTGAGGAATACTCGGAATTTTTTGAGGAAACAGTAAGAAAGGACTATGAGGTTAGTGCTAGTGTAGATGCAGGTGGAGTAGACGGGACTCTCACGACAGATGATACAGAAGAGGGGAAATATGGAGTGATGAATGTTGACGATGCAAAATGTGAATGTGAAGAGCCAGAGGTGAGTAATTCTGATTACAACCCTGGATCCCCCAATAGGCAGGGTTCTGTAGGAGGGGGGTGGTTAAGGCAACAGGCTCCTGGTGGAGATAATTATGATCCTCCCTCAATTGATGATGCCTGTCTAGCTTTAGATAAAAACTACAAAATGATGGCTGTCGGAAATGTAGCCGCTTGTTTTAATGTCCCTAGGACAATAGCTGGAAAGATTAGTGGTATTTTCTCCAAAGCTTTTTCTCGTGGAGATTGGGAGGATTGTAATGATGGAAAAGAAGAGTGTGTTGATGACGGACAGGGAGGAGAGATTTGTACAATGATTCCTCCATCCACACACTGTACTGGAAGTATGCAGCTGGGAGTTAAGATGACTCCAATTTTTGGTGAACCATATAAATGTGAAGACGAGTTATGTGCAAATGCATATTTAACGAATTCTTATAAAGCTGGTCTCGGTCCAAGTGAAGCAGATGCAAAGGTTGTAGAAGGAGGTGGCACCGAAGGCAGTTTAATGTTTTTTGTAGGAACTCCATGTATTGCTAATGTTAGTACAGGGAACTCCATGAGGAGTGTTCGTGTTACATGTCTGTGGGATGTTTCTCCTTATCTGTTAGATTATAATTTACAGAAAACTTTTGAAGCACCAAATGATGAAGAATTTCCTTCGACTTTTAATATATACTGGGATTTGGTAATGCAAGCTATGGAGCTTTCGGCAGATTACTATGGCTTAGAATGAAATTAATTAAAATATAATTATTAAAATAAAATGAGAAAATACCTCTTTCCAATCTTAGGGATTTTTCTAGTTGCTTTGTCGACATTCAGCTTTGCATTGAAACCAATAAGTATGGTTTTAGCAGAGGATCCTGTGTCTATAATAACTGAAGAACCTGAAGCGATAGATAACCAGGGATTGTGGGGAAAGATCAAGACCGGTGTTCAGAAGATAACTGGTGCAGTAGGAGAGAGTATTTCTCAATTAGTTTCGAAATTCTTTACTGCAATAGGAGATTTTTTCCTAAGTACAATATGTCCACAGTGTACAGTTGGAGGGCAAGCAATGGCCGAGGACGAATCTCTCCCAGAGGCTATGCGGCTAGGACTCACTGGTGTCGTAGAAAGAGAAGTAACTGCAATGTTTAATGCACAGCCTAGTATAGATGTTGTAGCACACCTGTCTGAAGAATGGGTTCCAGGATACAAAGAGAAACAATCTGTGTATGCTGCTGGTTATGATGATCTTCAAAAAACCAATATTGATACACTCTGGTCTGTTACAAGAAATATTGCTTATGTAGGTTTTGTCCTTGTAATGGTTGTAGTTGGATTCATGATTATGTTCAGGAGCAAGGTCGGAGGTCAGACGGTTGTAACTATTGGGAATGCTATTCCTAAAGTTATTGTAGGATTGGTTTTAGTCACTTTTAGTTTCGCAATTGCTGGCCTTATATTAGACATCTCTGGAATTTTAATGCGAGTTCTAGCAGGAATATTAGATTCTAATGTTCAGGTTCATAATATCTTCAAGTTACTTGGAGGGACATTTGGATGGGGAGGGGGTCTTACTACAGGGGGGATTGGTATTGCTGGGTTGGTTCTAACTCTAACGTCCTTTTTGGGACCTCTTGGGCCAATCCTTTTGCTGATTGCACTAGCTGTTCTCTTAATAATCCTCTTTGGCACTATAAAACTATGGTTCACTCTCGTCAAAACATATTTCACTCTCCTAGTTAATGTTATAGTGGCACCTTTAGCTATTATGGCAGGGTCTATCCCAGGTAATGAGGCCATGACGGTGAATATATTTAAATCGATGTTAAGGAACTCTTTGGTATTTCCTTTGGCATTCGCCATAGTTAACCTACCTTACTTCCTGGTAGAGAAAGGTAATAGAGTAAGACTTGAATTTCCTGAAACGGTTTTCGAAGGAGCTACTTTGGGTGACACCATTGGTCCTGTGATGTTAGCTCTTGCTAAAGTGCTTGCAATATTTGTCGCTGCACAGGCTCCAGCTTTTGCGAAGGCTATAATCCCACCAACTGCCTCTAAAGGGGGTGCTGATGCTGCGGGAGCTATACAACAAGGATTGAGTAAAGTTCCATTAGTTGGAGGTATGTTTAAATAGTTAAAACTGAGAATTGTATGCCTGAGAGGAAGCAAGAACAGTATGAAGATGCTTTAGGGTCAATATTTGACTTCATATTTACGGAGTCTCAAAAACCTCCTGGAAAATCTAAACCTCTTAAAGTTACGGGTATTGATGGTACGTCTGAAATAGTAGATGCATTAGCTGCTGCAGTGGAAAATCCTGCGATGTTTGTTAACGAGAATACGATAAATGCATTCCAAGATTTTGTTGACATAGATTTAGCCAAAATAGATTTAGATCAGCGTGGTAGCCAGGTTCGGTTGAGACTTAAAAATATAGGTCAGATATTAAAGGACCCAGGAAAGTATATAGATTCTCAATTTGCTACAGCAGAAGCTATTAGAAAGTCCCATAGAATGGCAAGTACAGGGGAGGCCATGAGGGGTATAGTTGCTGGTAGTTGGGCTGCTAAAAAGGGGCTAGACTTTGAGACTAGACGAGCCATGGCAGGAGTGGGGAGAGCAGATGAATTCAGTCATGAGATGATGACAAGAGCTGACGAGTTAATGGGAGATCATTTTGCAAGTGGTTCTCCCTCTATAAAGAAGCATCAGTTAACTAGAAAATATGGACCCGAAAAGGGAGAGAAGTTGTTTCAGTTATATCAGAAAGCGGAGAAGGCATACCATACAGGCTCAGACAAAGATAAGGCGGATGTATTTTCAGGAAAGGCTGGGGATATATCAGGTTTATACTCCTTCCTAGAAGCAGAGAATATACGCGAGAAAGCGCGCTTTGAAACAGACCCTCAGAAAAAACAGGATTATATCTCGGCTTCAAGATTTGTCGAGAACATGTCTGCTGTTAGAGAGGTTAGAATGTTTATGGAGGAATCCAAGAGGAGGATGAAATATCATCAAGATCAGATTAAAGATCTCAAGAGAAGAGGTGCTCCGCAGAGTGTAATAGATCAGCATAGAAAAGGCATTAAAGAATTACGTTCTGACTATAACATGGCTCAACAGTATGAATTTGCAAGTAAGATGGGGACTTTCGAAGGGAATTGGTATACCGCTAAGGACCTTTTAGTTGATGGTAATCTCCTTCCCAACATAATAAATGGGAATTTCTTCAATGGTAATCTTAACCGAATTGAATGGTTACAACCAGCTACAAAGAAAAAATTAACTTTTGGATCTGCTTTCAAAGATGGTACTTGGAAAAAGGGAGACAAGAAATGGGAGCTCGAATTCTTAGCTCCAAAGGAAAGGACTGGACCGGGGAGTAAATTCCTGAATGCATATACAGAAGCAATGACTCCTCTTTATTACCTTTCCCCTGTTACTTGGGTGAAGAGCCTAGGGAACGGAGAGGTCTTTGCTTATAGAGCACACCTTATACAGAAGACATTCGAGAAGAAGATTTTAGGAGAAGTGAAAGGAGCTTTAGCTGGATTTGATATGGAACAATTTATGGCAGGAATTGTTGAGGGGAAGGGTATGGATTATATTAACTCTCTTAGTGGGACTGTAAATGCAGACCTTATGAAAAAGCTTGAAAAGTTCATAAAAAAGGAAGGTAGAATGACTAAAATGGCTTATCGATTCTCTGCAGTTTCTAGAATGAAGAGGAAGATTCAAGATTATATAGAAGAAAAAGTTGGTCAGAAAATGAGGGATGCTATTGGTAATAAATTGTTAGAAATGAGTTTTATTCAAAAGTTTGGGAAAGAGGCTGTAGATGCATGGATGTTGAAGGGTGGCTTCAGGGCACTTATCAAAGGAGTTGTAAATGCAGCTCTCCAAGCGATTGGCTTTTCTATAGCTGGCCCCATAGGGAATGCTATAGTAACTGCTCTTACATGGATAGCTACAGACGTCGTGATGAAGGTGGCAAAGCCAGTTATTAAAGTATCGGTAAAAGTTTTAGTGTTTTACATAGGAGGTTGTTTTACATTATTTCTTGTTGTCTTTGGAGGATTCTTCCTTATGGTTTTTGGGAAACATTCACATGTTGCACCTAATGAGATAGTACAGTGTGAAGCATATAGAGACTTGAATCTCGATCAACCAGTTGAGGGAGCAGAAGGGAATTGTCCTAATTGTTTAACAAATATTAGAATCAATAATACCTCATACATCCCTTCAAAAGCTTCTGTAACCGGAATGCTCGATAGATGGGTACAAGCATGTCCCTTGGGTGGGTATCCAGAGGTATGTTATGAGGATGTTTACTGTAGATCTCTAAAGAATGGTATAGATCCCGCTTTTGCTTTTACTATATGGTCGAATGAATCTGGAGGAAGTAATTATGCAAATATCCAGAATGTCCAAGATTTTGGTATAAACGTTACCGCAATAGAAGCAGATTTTGATTCTCAAATAGATCACTTCTTACAAAGAGTAGCTATCCCTAGCTACTCTTCAGGGTGTAGCTGGCAATCAATAGATACTCAAGGATTAGATCCTGCACTTATCAAGTGGGGCACTAAGTTCCTAACAGGTGCTTGTGCTGAATCATCTGCAGCACAACTAGAAAGGGGGCGTGATTATATGCTTCAAATTAGCAAAATATATAATTGGTATACAAATAAAACTCTCTCCTGGCCATTTACAGTAGCAGCGGATTCAGGAGCGTGCGATTATTCTTCTGCCCAGGTTAATAATGTGTACAACTCATGTAATCAGAAAGCTCAAGGTTATTGTGGTAGTGGAGGTGGAGATATCGATATTGAACCTATACCAGGAGAATCCCTTGAAAGTTTGTTTAATCGAATAGCATCAGCAATGGGTTTGTCTGGGGCTCGGCTAATTTTGTTCCCTCCAGGTCATGAAATGTATGAAAGATTCGGTGAAGGTTGGTGGTGCTGGGCTTACAACAGTAATCAGGTTTATTGTAAGTCCGATAAAGTTACGTCTTCTAATAATACGACAGCTAAACTCTTTAAGCACGAATTAACACACCTAAGACAATATCGGAATGCGAGTGATTCTTATGGGATTCTCTTTATGGAATGGGGTGCTGAATGGGTTTCTGGGAACGGAGGTGGTTATTCTTTCAGGACTAAGGATGGAGGTTGTATTAAAGCGACAGAAACCCGTATGTTATCCGGTTGTTCTTCAGAGGCATACCAAGGTATAGCGTATAATGAGGGGTCGTACCTTACTACTCAGTGCTTTGGTAGTCTGAGAAATTATATAACTGGTTTTTGTGAAGTACCATGAGCAAAATAAAACAATTTCTTAAAAAATATTGGGTGTGGTTACTCCTAGGAGCCTCTCTGGGTTCTGTAATTATCCTTGTCATACTGCTAACCGAGAGGAAGGAAGAAGATGTGCCTTTAAATCTATCTGTAGAGAAAATAACGAGCCCATATATTCAGACAGAAGAGAGACTCTCTGTTTCTATCGATCTAGTAGAAGAAGATTTCCAAGAGAGAGAATGGATATACAGGGTTAAAAGACCGAGTGAGAAACTTTTTGTCAATTTTGTAGAAGAGTTTTATGAGATTAATGAAGAGATTAATATGGAGGAGGAGATAATAATTACACAAGGAGGGGATATGTTCTGGTATCACTCTGACATTGGTTTACTCTCAGTATTCTCTGAAGGTTTACCTTTAGATCTTAAAATAACTTATGCTGGAGATATCTCTCCCTTCTTTACGCAATACTTTGGTATAAGAAACGCTATTAATACAGAAATTGAAGATACTGAAGAGGGAGTTCTTTATGCAGGGTATTTTGAGTATGATGATGTTAAGATAGGCTCTTCTAATATAGGTGGTTACTCTTATAAATTAGAAATAGATAACAGTGGGAAATTACTAGAACTCTCCATGCTTCTTCTGGAAGAAACAGATCTGGAGAAATATCAGATGATGCCTACATCTGCGTTAAATGATTTGTTAGAGATTAGGACATATCCAAAGAAAATAGTGCACAAGATAATAGAAAAGCGCTTCTATGAACAACCTTCGACTATTCGAGCATCGACTAGTTTAGATAGTATAACCATAAAGGAAAAGGAATTACTTTATCTTCTAAATAATTTTGACGACCAATTTATTCTTCCTACCTACAAAATTTCTGGAGATGGTGTGCTTGTAGACTCTAAGGGAGGGAAATATTTGACAACGAGTGATGTTTTTATTTGTGCTATAGATCCAGAATCCATGTACGAAAAATCCTTAGAAGAGTATAGGGAACAGCCACATGCCGTCCCTTCTTTATAATTTGGTTGGAAATACACTCCAAATAGATGATAGAATAACAATATGAATATTCATAAGAAATTCTCAAAATTAGTTATAGCTATAACAATCCTCATGTTATTCCCTCTTTGGGTATTTGCTTTCCCTTATTACTCTGTAGAAAGCCAAGAATTTGACACAACCCTTTCAGACAAGATGGATACAATATATACAAATCCAACAAAGATTTATATTACCCAAGTAACCACAGGATCGGAGGAGTTATCCAGGGACCCTGCAACCTGGGTTAAAGCCATGTACTACTACAGCATAACGAGACTCTACCTTTCAGATATCCCCTACACATACCTTTTAGATGAGAGTGGCCTTATATACCAGGGGACGGAAGGAGGGATTGGAGCAAATCCTCAGTTAAAAGAGGTAGACGGTGCAGTAATAATAGGATATCTTTCCAACAACACATCTCTTACCAACAGGGCTAGTGATTCCCTATATGAAATGGTCGAAGATATCTCCTCAAATTGGGGGATATCCAGCCTATCTATTGTGGATCTTCTAATAAACCAACAAGAGGGACAACTCTCTACAATATCAGCAAGAGAATCCTCTGGAGATTTTGCAAATTCGGTTCGCGAAGCTCTAGTAGATTGGAAAGGATACGAGGAAGAGAATCTAGAATACAAGGCAAGAATAGAAGAGATAGAATACGAAGAGGAAATCCCAATAGGTGAAAGATTAAAAGTGAGAATAAAGATGAGAAATATGAATGACTTTATATGGTTTACAGATAAAGATCCAATCTATGTTTCTGTAAAAGATGGAGAGGAAAGTGAATTTGCCATTAACCAAGAGTGGGACAGCTTTACTAAACCTGCTAGTATATCTGACAAGAATATCCTTCCAGGGGAAACAGCAGAGGTGGAATTTAATCTTGAAGCTAGGGTATTCCTTGGGGAAGCAAGCGAGTCCTTCGAAATTCTTAAATTTGAGAATGAACCTTTTGAAAATTCTGACTTTGAAGTCAAGTTTAATATTACAAGAGGAGATAAACAACTTGTAGAAGTTGATTCTGTTAGATATGGTTTTGTTAATATCAGAGATTGTAGATGGTATAGTTGTGAGATCTTAGATAGTGCTGACAATGGAGCAATATTTATACTAGAGGGAGAAGAATCAGGTTGGTCTAGAATTAGATTTGGTGTGGATCAATTCGGTTGGGTAAACTCTGCATATCTGAAAAAGATCTAGTAGAAGTTTCATCCCCTTTTGAAATTATTTTGCTTAAGTTAAATTAAATTTTTACTTCTTGTGGGTAAGACGGATATTCTAAAAGGGTTAAATCCAGAACAGAAAAAGGCAGTCATGTGTACGAAGGGTCCTCTCTTAGTTTTTGCTGGAGCAGGTTCTGGAAAGACAAGGGTCATAACAAACAGAATTGCCTACCTAATAATGGAAGAAAATGTTAACCCTTTTAACATTCTTGCAGTAACTTTTACAAAGAAAGCGGCTGGAGAGATGCAGGAGAGAGTTGAGGGACTTCTTAAAGAATTAAATTACAATTTAGGTTCTCTTCCAACTATTGGAACCTTTCATTCCATCGGAGCAATGATGCTTAGGCAGAATGCACAAGAATTAGGATTTACAAATAACTTTTCCATCTACGATTCAGATGACTCAGAGAATATGATTAAGGAGCTTTTGCTCGAAAGGAATATAGATATTAAGGAGATTCGTCCCAAATCTATTGCGTATTATATTAGTGCAGCAAAAAATGAGATGATTTCTCCAGAAAGTTTTAAATCTCACTATGGAGGATTTATAGAGGATATCGCTGCAGAAATATATCCTGAATACCAGAAACAGCTTAAAGCACAAAACTCTGTGGATTTTGGAGATCTTCTTTATTTAGCGGTTAAGCTCTTAAGTGAGAATGAGGTTGTTAAGAAAAAATACCAAGAGAAGTTTAAGTATCTGTTAATAGATGAATACCAAGACACTAATTTTGCGCAGTATAAATTTGCAAAACTACTCTCAGAAAAGCACCAAAATATTTGTGTAGTTGGAGATGATGACCAAGGCATATATGGTTGGAGAGGTGCAAATATTAAAAATATCCAATCATTTGAAAAAGATTTTAAGGGTGTTACTGTTGTGAAGTTAGAACAGAATTATAGATCTACTAAGAACGTTATAAAAGCAGCTGTTCAGGTTATAGAACAGAACAATTCAAGGGTAGAGAAGGTCCTTTGGACGGATAACAACGAGGGAGAGACAATAACTGTCTACCAGGCAAGTGACCAAGAAAACGAAGCTGAATATGTAGTTGAACAAATCAGAAACCAAAGGCAATTGGGAGTCTCCTTAAAGGACATTGCAGTTTTGTATAGAACCAATTACCAATCTAGGGCCATTGAGGAATCTCTTTTGAAAGCAGGCCTACCATACAAACTTGTTGGAGGTTTTAGATTCTACGAGAGAAAAGAAATTAAAGATATAATTAGTTATTTAAGATTCTGTTTTAACCTGAAAGACGAATTGAGTATAGACAGGATAATAAATACTCCCTCCCGAAAGGTAGGACTTAAATCGCTTGCTCATTTGCACGAATTATCTAAGGAGGTAGGTTGTACTCTTGGAGAATTCCTTGTTTCTGCTTATCTTGTTTCAAGCTCCAATACTGGAGAGGTTCTGGATAATCGGTTCGGTGAGTCACTATTAAACAGAGTAGCTGGGCTAGAGAAGGAATGGGAGAAATATACAAAAGTAATAAATTTGTTTGGAAGGATGTACCTATTTTCTGAAGGGAAGACATTATTAGAATTAATAGATTATATTCTGCAAGAAACCAAATATGTGGAGTGGTTTGATGATCGTACAGAACAAGCAGAGATGAAGAAGGAAAATATAGGAGAGCTTAAGAGTGTGGCTAATTCCTATTCTGAAAAATACGGGAAGCAGAGTTTGGAGATGTTTTTAAATGAAATAAACCTCATTGAGCAAGAGCAAGAGAAGAACCAAGATGGCAGTGGGAATTATGTAAATCTTATGACATTACACTCATCCAAAGGCTTGGAGTTCGATTATGTCTTTATGATTGGTATGGAGGAGGGACTATTACCTCACTCTAGATCCTTTATGGAAGAAGATGAGATGGAAGAGGAGAGGAGGCTTTGTTATGTTGGAATTACCAGAGCTAAACAAAAGTTGTTTATGACTTTTGCAGAGAGAAGAAGAACTAGAGAGGGATATACCTCACAGATTCCTTCACGATTCCTAGGGGAAATCCCTCAAGAGATTTGTGATTATTACAGTAACACAGATTACCATACAGATAGCTATTGAAGCCAACTCAATTCACCATATGTTCTAACATACCCTTTATGACATGAAGGCCACATTTGGTTAGGATTCGCTCCTTCCCTTAACTTCTGTAGTGTTCTTTTAATCTGAACTTCGCCATCAAAGATATTATCGTTAGGGTATTGCTTATACCAGAGACAAGGATTCCATTGAAAAAGTCCCTTGTAGAAAGACTTGTTACTCTCAGCGTTGCATTTAGACTCGCAATTCATTATAAATTTAAGCCAATTTTTCTCTTCTGTTGTAGCATTGATATTATTATCTATATAAGATTCCCAATATCCACAGGCAGGACCTCTCTGAGGCACAGAATCTGGAAGATCCTGGGGACCCCTTATTACTATAATCTGTGGTCTAGGTTCTCTCTCAATTGTTTCGTCCACAACCTCCTCTGCTACAAGCATATCTCCTTTGTATGTCCTCTTAATCCTTTGAGACATAACGCCTAAAACACCCTCCTGCTCGACAACCTCTTGTGCAAGACTCTTACATAATATCTCTCCATTCAAGATTGTCTTGTACGGAATTTCTAAAAGAACTTCATCTATTGTTGTTCTGTATGTATATACCTGTATATAAGTTCCATCATACAATCTAGAGATAGGTGAGGTTGAAACAATCCTGTTCCTGTTACTCACAGAATAGCCAGAATCTATCAACGCAGTTACTGGATTCTGTGAGCGAGAGAAAAACTTCTTAATTTCTCCATCATAGTTAACTGTTACAAACTTTATGCTACCATCCCCCAGGGCTTCCTCTGAGCTTACACCGTAAACTTGGTAGACCCTCTCAGGTAATTCCATGAAGGCATAACTCTCTGGCTGTAATCTATATAGACCAAAGAGGGGAAGTATAAAAATTGTTAGTACTAGTAGTCCCCTTAAAATGGGTCTCGTTTTCATAAGTAAAATATTCTATCACATATACAAACTTTGTTGACATAAATTGCTGATACGAATATATTTAAGTAGCATTAGGTAGAGTACTGAATATGAAAAACAATATTAAAAAATATATCCCCTGGATAATTCTCGTTCTTTTGGTCGCATCTCTAGGAACTTGGTATTACCTAAGTAGAAGGGTAAGTGAGGAACAGTTGTCCCAGTATGAGTCCAAAATAGAGGAGGCTCTGGATTACGAAGAATCTAGAGACTTTTCCATGGCGATGAAGAGATACTACGAAGCTGCTGAGATAATCCCTAAGAGAGTAGAAGCCTATGATGGAATAATCTCTGTACTTATAAAGAAGGACAAGTTGGAAGATGCAGGGGAGGTTATTAAACAATCGGCTAAGCCGTTAAGCAAGGATGACAGATCGACACTTTATAAAAAGCTAGGAGATGAATATTATGCTAGGAAGCTTTTTGATAAAGCTTATGAGATGTATGATGCAGGTTCTTTCTTGGGAGTTAATAACCCTGGCTTGGAATTGATGTTAGGTAAAACATACCTAAATCTAGGACAAGTTAGTGAAGCTAGGGGGCAATTCAGTAAATCTGTATATACAGGAAAGGATTTAGAAGGGGCAAACCTTCTACTTGCATACATAGACGCAATAGACAACACGGACAAAGCAAAGAGCACTTTGAATTCAGTAAGCAATTCAGATGAAATGGAGATCTACTATGAAGAATTTAGGAAAACCTTAGAAGACCTAGATGATGACAAGAAATTTAATGCAACAAAATTGGCAAGAGTGTATATAAATAATGGTTATCCATACCTAGCAATCTTGGTTCTAGAACCCTTAAGAGAGGAGATATCTGAGTATCTGGAAGGTTTATACTTCTTAGGTAGGGCATACTACGACTATGGAGATTATTCTAAATCCATAGAGGCACTGGATGGGGCACTGACATTAGGGGGAATGGAAGGAGAGATTTTCTGGATAAAGGGTAGAGCATATGCTCTTACTAATAATTTGGAGAATGCCATTAACAGCTATGATTCTGCTGTAGGATATTATTCGGGAGAGAGCTCTGTCGCACTTGTGGAGGAATATTTTAATTTCCTTCTAGAGAATAACCAGTTATTAAAAGCAGAAGAACTGGTAAAAAGTTTACTTATCGCTTTTCCAGATGAGGTATATCTAAACCTCTTAGCAGTTGAGCTTAATTATATACTTGACGAAGGTGCTAAAGTGGAATTTTATCTTAGTAATTTAGAAGAACTGAGGGGAGAAGTTACATTTGTAAGAAATGATGAGAAAGACTTCTTAAAATGGAGAATAGCGACACTAGTAGATGCTTACGAGAAAAACATAGAAGACGATTCTGCTGAGGAGGAAATGCCTGATATAGAAAAGTATATGGATGAATTGTTCGAACTAGATAGATACAGCCCATACTACAGGTATTTCTTGGCAAGGGTACAAATTCTCGAAGGGGAGGAGGAAATGGCAATTCAGTCTCTAGAACAGGCCATAGAATATGATTTAGATTATTCTGTGACAGACCAATCATTAAAATTGTTGTCTTCTCTCAGATAGTTCTGCTATAATCGCAACTGCGAAGGTTTCAATTCCCCTTCTCGTGTTAATAAATTTTAGGTGAATATTATGGATAAGAGCACATACAATGTAAAAATGCCTTTAGACAAGGTCAGAAATATAGGGATAATTGCCCATATTGATGCTGGTAAAACAACTACAACTGAGAGATTACTTTACTTTACTGGTCAGGTACATAAGATAGGAGAAGTGCACGAAGGTGCTGCAACTACCGACTTTATGGAACAAGAGCAGGAAAGAGGTATAACAATTATGTCTGCTGCAGTTACATGCTTCTGGGACTACGATGATGAGAGATACAGAATAAACATTATAGATACACCTGGACATGTAGACTTTACTGCAGAAGTAGAGAGATCCCTTAGAGTTTTAGATGGTGCTGTTGTAATCTTTGACGGAAGAAAAGGAGTAGAACCACAATCTGAAACTGTTTGGAGACAAGCAAATAAGTATGGGGTTCCTAGAATTTGCTTTATGAATAAGATTAATCTTATTGGTGGAGACTTCGAGAAAAGTTTCGCAACAATAAAGAATAGATTAAGTAAGAAAGCAGTTGCTGTAACATTCCCAATTGGAAAAGAACAAGACCTTCATGGTTATGTAGATCTCGTTAAGATGAAAGCATATGAGTATAAGGGAATAAATACCCCAGACCTAATAGAAATAGATATCCCCAAAGACATTAAAAATACAGTAGAAAGTCTTAGAAAGGAATTAGTAGAAGTCCTCGCAGAGCAAGAGGATTCACTTATGGAGAAATATTTCGCAGGAGAAGAACTTCCTGTTCAAGAGCTTTATGATGCTCTAAGAAAAGGAACCCTTGCAGGGGAGATATTCCCTGTTTTGGGAGGAGACTCTAGAACGGCTATGGCGAAGACTTTATTAGACTACATTACAATATGTCTCCCTTCACCAGTTGATGTCCCTGCTATAAAAGGTGTTGATCTCAAGACGCACGAACCAATAGTAAGAAAGGCAGAAGAGTCGGAGCCATTCTCTGCACTGGTTTTCAAGATCGTAAATGATCCACATATTGGAAACCTTTCTTACTTCAGAGTTTACTCTGGAAGGATAGAGGCAGGATCATATGTTCTTAACTCTACTAGGGGTATTAAGGAGAGAGTCAGTAGATTAATCTTAATGCATGCAGATGACAGGGAAGAGGTAGACTCACTAAGGGTTGGAGATATTGGGGCTATAGTCGGCTTGAAAGATTCCACAACTGGGGATACCCTTTGTGATGAAGACGACCCAATAATTCTTGAAAAGATTACATTTGCAGAACCAGTTGTTTCTCAGGCTATCGAACCAGCAACTAAGTCAGACGAGGAGAAGATGTCAGAGGCACTTGGGAGACTTGTTAGGGAAGACCCAACTTTCCATGTGAGTACCAACCAAGAAACAGGGCAGACGATTATCCATGGGATGGGTGAGTTACATCTTGAAATAATGGTAGACAGAATGAAGAGAGAGTTTGGAGTTGTTGCTAATGTAGGTAAGCCACAGGTTGCATATAGAGAAACAATAAAGAGAGTCGTTGAGCAAGCAGAAGGTAAATACATTAAGCAGTCTGGCGGTAAGGGTCAGTATGGTCACTGTTGGTTAAGACTAGAACCCAATGAGGCAGGAAAAGGATTTGAATTTATAAACGAAATTAAGGGGGGATCTATCCCTAGAGAATATATTCCTTCAGTACAGAAAGGTGTAGAAGAGGCAATGAAGGCAGGTGTAGTAGCTGGGTACCCAGTTGTAGACATCAAAGTTGCTCTCTTTGACGGATCTTACCACGAGGTGGACTCTTCAGAAGCTGCATTTAAAGTT